>CADEGB010000082.1:2673-14218 GCA_902826755.1 uncultured Gemmatimonadota bacterium | reverse complement strand
CGGCGCGATAAGGGGGCGACGGCGGCCCGGATCCAGAGCGGCACAATGCCGCCGACCGCGGAGCCCGTCGCCCCGGTGACCGTGACGGCGAGTTCGACCCGATGACGGCCGGGTTCTTGAGCGCCCGGTGTCGGGGCCACCCAGGCGGCGTGGCCCCGCCTGGTAGGGCCGTCGTCGCGGGACAGTTGACCCACGGCCCGGAGGAGCGTCACCAGCAGATCGCCCCCGTCATCGAGCTCGGTTTCGAAATGCCCGGGCATCTCGAGCCGAAACGGCGGGGTGGTGACGGTCACCGTGCCGGTGGCGGGGGCGGTCGGCAGGGTTGCCTCGTCCGGCCACCGCCGGTCGAGCCGGCCGGCGCCCCGCCGGATACTGCCTAACGGCGATCCGGCCACGATCGACCGGGCCCCGATCGGGCAGCGGACCCGGAGGCGATGGTCGGCGGCCCAGTGGTCGAACTCGATGGTGACCCGGATCGTCGGATCACCGGCCCGGACCGTCACCACCGTCCGGCCGGACAGGGCGCCGCCCGGGGCCGGTGCCAGAGTCCAGCGGCTTTCGATGGCGCCGACCAGCGGGCCGGCGGCCAGGAGACGGCTGTCCAGATGGCGAGCCCGGCGCCGCGAGCCCGCGACGATGGCCGGAGAGTAGAGATCACCCCGATCGGCCTCGGACTCGATGGTGAGCAAGCGATCGAACCGGCGGCCCGTGGCTCGATCCATGACCGTGATCCCGGCCCGGGTGGCCGAGACGGACACGGGGCCGTTGTCGAGAACATTGGCGCCGGCGGCGACCGGCTGCTCGATCCCACCCGGCTCGAGGGCCCCTTCCGCCACTCGGTACCGAACCGCCGACTTGGCGGCGACCGGATCGAGCCACGCGGCCACCCAGACCCGATCGACCCGATCGAGGTCGGGATAGTGGCGGGGCGCGTCGACCCGCTCGTACCCGGGCTCGACCCGAAGCACCTGCACCGGCACCGGAGTGCCGTCGGGCGCCACGAGATGAAACGCCCGGTAGCCAAGGCCTTCGGCCGGCTCCCGGTTGCCCGGCGGGCCGACCAGCACATCGCGATCGAACCAGGTCGTCTCGGCGATGACCACGCCGCCGGGGAACCGATCGCCGGGGTTGAGTGCCACCAGCGCCGGGCTGGCCCGATCGGGACATTCGCGAGCCTGGTCGGGATCGTGCCCGATGGCGCTGAACGCGGCCCGCCGAATGATCTCGTCGGCCACGGTCATGACGCCCTCGAGTCGGACCGCCTGCTCAGCGGCCACCGGATCGACGCAGCAGCCGCAGAGCGTGTCGTGGAACTGCGACTCGAGCAGCTGTTTCCAGGTGACCTCGAGGAGCGGCCGTTCGGCGGCGGGCGCGATCCGATCGGCCGCGATCAGCCGGTGTTCGGCGGCGGCGTGAAGGCGCTTCAACCGAGCTCGGCTGGCCGCCACGCCCTGCAGCGACCACACGTACCCCGCCGAGTGGCGAAGTTCGCCCCGAACCGCGCCGAGTCTGGCGGCCACGCCGGGGTCGTCGATCGAGCGCTCGACCGCCTGGAAGTATTCGACCAGGCCGCTGAACCGGACCACCGCGCCCGGTTCGAGGGCCTGGATCCTGGCGGCGAGCGTCGCGAGATCGGGATCGGGCGCGTGATGGTCGGCCCCGACGAACACGGCGATCTCGGGTCCCGCCGCTCGCTCGGTCAGCGACGCCCGGAGCCGCCGCCAGGTCTCCGGCAACCGGTCGGCGGCGGTGACGAGGTCGATGCCGAACTCGTAGCCCGCGGGCGGGAGGTGGTGGAGGAGCACCGAGCCGCCCCCTGGACCGGTCCATCGGTGGAGATCGCCCGCGGCACCCCTGACCCGGCCCAGGCCGCGCCAAGCCACGGCCCAGCGGATTCCGAACTCCGCGGCCAGATCGGGAAGTTCGGCGGGGTGACCAAAGGCGTCCGGGCTGTAGAGAACCGGGACCTCGCCGCCGAGTTCGCGGGCCATCCGGATCCCCACGGCGAGGTTCTTTCGGAGCGAGGTGCCGGTGGGAATCAGCTCATCGGCCAGCACGTACCAGGGACCGATGCCGAGCTGCCCGCGGCGGACGAGCGCCTCGACCGTCCCGCGGGCGTCGGGCACCACCTGGAGATAGTCCTCGATCAGGACCATTTGCCCGTCAAGATGGAACCGGAGCGACGGATCGGATTCGAGTTGTTCGAGCAGACCATCCATCATCGGCACCAGGCGGGCCAGGAACCCACTCCGCGTGAGATACCACTCGCGGTCCCAGTGCACGTGAGGGATCAGGTGAAAGGTGTGGGCCATCGTCACTCCGCCATGATGCGGAAGCTGGCCCGCTGATCGGCCGGTACCGCGCTCGGGCGGCCCAGGGTGGCCCGGACGAAGTCGTCCCACCAGTCCACTTGGGGTTCGGTCCGGTACTGATCGAGCGCGGCCCAGGTGCGTTCATGGATCTCGGCAGCCCGACCGACCGCCACGTCGGGCTCGATCCCATCGTGTTTGAGCCAGCGACGGCCGATCTGAGCGTGCAGCACTTCGTCGGCCCAGTCGAAATCGTGGAAGTGCGCCGAGAGCGCGTCGCCCGACGCCTCCGCGGTGCGGAACTCGGCCCGTTTGCCAGTCTCCTTCGGCATCAGCGATTGTTCGATGCCGAAGAGGACGAGCTGCCGTTCGAGCGGCGCGGCGTGTCGGTTGAGCCGGAGCGCGAAGCCGACGTTGAGGGGGACCCTGGTCCAGTCGATCCCGCGTGCCTCGAGCGCCACCGATCCCATCATCGCGTGGCGCATCTCGTCCCACAGCTGCCGGGCCCAGTCGCGATGGAAGGCCCATGGCTGATCGGCGCGCTCCACCATGACCGAGGCCATCATTTCCGGCACGTCCATCTCGAGCGTGCGCTTGCAGAGCAGCGCCAAGTTCCGCTCGTCGGCGGGGGCCGCCGGGTCGGAGTAGACGACATGCGGCGGGAACTCGAAGTTCCGCTGCCCCGCAAATCGACCGTCACGCCGCGGGGTCAGATCGGGAACGAACGGCCCTACCGCCCGGCCTGGAGGCGGCGGGTCGACCGGCTGCGGCTGTGCGCCGGACACCCCGCCCGCCGCGGCCAGCCAAGCACGGAGGTGACGGCGCCACCGATCGGCCCGGTCGCCGGCGCCGGGATCGCGAGCGCCGAGCCCGGCCAGCGCCTCCTCGCCCCACCAGAGCGCCTCTTCCAACTCGAGCAGCGCCATCCGAACAGCCCTCCGGCTCGGGTGGTCCACCAGCAGGTTGGCGTGCCGCAGGAAGCGGCGATACTCCTCGACCAAAGCCCGCACCGTCACGTCATAGACGGCGACCAGCACCTCGACGGTACCGTCGCTCCGAAGCAGTTCCTCGAAGAAGCGCTCCAGACCGGGATCCGGCGCCTGGTCGAGCGAGGGTACGGGATGTCGCATCTCGCCGATCCGCTGCCGGATTCCCTCGACGTGCTCGGCGCAATACCACTGAAGCAGCGCCAGCCCACCCTTCACTTCCCATTCCGGGGTCGGGTTCAGGTGGGCCAGCACCGTCCGCATGACGGCTCGCTCGAGCCATTGAAAACGGAGCAACCGGGCCACGGTCTCGTCGACCGAGTAGCCGACCTTGGCCGCCTCGGGATACGTCCCGAGACCCGCCAACTCGGGCACGCCGATCGAGGGCGCGTGCGACATGGGAGTCACCTCACCTCACGACGTCGGAGAGTCAAGTTCTGGCGTCGGACCGTCCGACTGCGGCCCGACGGTGCCGATATCAACCGACGCGGGTCCACAACAGGACCACGCCGCATCCGGCGATCGGTCCCGCGAACTCGATCGGCGTCTCGGCCGCGCTGCGATAGACCTCGATTGCCTCGAACCGGCTGGGGACGAACGTCGCGAAGTCCGGTGGTTGAACGACACCCCCCATGTCCGGTGACCAATAGAGCGCACCGTCGAGGTACACCGCCATGAAGCAGTCGTTGAGCTCGATGTTGGGTGGGCACCTGACTTTGACAGGTGGGGTGCCCCGCGTGGCCGACGCCGGCGCGAACCCCCGGCCGCCACACAGCGGCGCCATCCGCATCCGACTGAATCTCCGGAGTTGGTTATCGAGGCCGCCCTGAAGGGGATCGTGGAGGACTTCTCGCGTCAGGAAACGCCCGAAACCGGCCCGGCGACGACGTTCGACATCCGCCATCTTCCCCGCCTCGAACGTCGGCGTCTTGGCCGTCACGACCACGGAGTCCAGCAACTGGGCCGCGCGAGCCATCACCACCGTCGTGTCGACCAGCCGCCGCCCTTCCCCCAGTGACATCGCGACGGCCATCGGCACGAACCCCACCGCTCGAATCCGAAGTCGGAGCCGGCCGGCGGGCAGCTCGCGAAGCTCGAAGCGCCCGGCGACATCCGTGGTGAGCACCGTGTCGACCTCCGCGATGGCCACCTCGGCGCCAGGAATGGGCGTCCGATCGGGCCCAACCACTCGGCCGCGCACGTCTCCCGACACGACCGGGCCAGTCCGGAGCCGGGTCACGACCTCTCCCATGGCCACGGTGGCGTCGCCCACTGGGCGCGCGGTCCCGCCTTCATCGATATAGCCGGCAAGACTGTCGCGGCGGTTGAGACGAGAGCGCTGCTGACGTTCGATCACAACCCGATCCGGAACCCTGATATACCAGTCGGCCACGATCCAGTCACCGCTGTCCAAACGGCGGAAGTCGATCCGGCCGCCGATCCCGGGGGCCGCAACGCTGGCGGGGGCCCGAGCGAACGAGAACTCGAGGAACCGCAGTTCGTGGCTCTCCCGGTCGACCCAGAGCGTTCCCCGAATGTCGGGCCGCTTCACCTCCTTGGTAGGGCGAAAACCCAGCCCGATCAGGTGGGGCGCGTCCCGGGGCGGTCTGGTGACCTCGAAACAGTGGGTCTCGAGAAAACCGGGCGACAACAACGTCGGCAGGTCGGGGGCGTGAAACTGGAAGCTCCCCTCGACCGGCTCACGGATGTAGCCCTCGCGGGCAAGCAAATCGGGTGGAGGACTCACGAAGGGCGAGGCCCTGGTCAGTTGCAGTCGAAGCGTGCTGTCGGTTCGGAGCCGCCCGTCGGTCGTGCGGAACCTGAGGTAGCGACGGACGGAGAGTTCCACGCCCTGGCCCGACGACGTGATCTCTCCGGCTGCGAGCGCTTTGCGGATCTCCTCCCACAGGGCCGCCGTCTCCTGGCCATCGGCCCGAATCACGCAACTCGACGACCCCCGGACCGCGAGCTCCGGCAGCACCACTCGGTCGAGCGGCATGACCAGCTCGAGGCTGACGGAATCGACGAGCTCGAAGGGATCGCTCCAGAGGCCTTCATGCCCGATCCGATCCGCCCGGAGCCGGAACCGGCCAGGCCCGGCGGCGCCGAGCGACACCCGGCCGGATTCGGTGGTGAGGCCCTGGGCCACCGCTCGACCGGCTGAATCGACGAGCCGGACGATGGCCCCGACCACCGGACGTCGGGATTCCGCTTCGACAGCTCTGACCTGGACGCGCTGCCCGAGCGCCGAAGGAACGATGGTGCCCGAGAGCACCAGCGTAGCCACCAACCCAGCCGCGATCGACGGCCGAGGGATGATCCCGGTCACCGTCTTGCCTTCAGGTGGACGGTCCGAACTGCCGGGCGATCCACTCGACCCACCGGCGCCGGACATCGCGCTGGTGCACCGGGTCGGGCGGGAAATGCCCACCGACGGGATAGGCGATGAACTGGACCGGGGTACCGTTGTCCTTGAGCGCGTGGTAGAGCTTGTACGACTGAGTCACCGTGACCCGCGGATCGCCGGTGGTCGAGAGAATCAACGTCGGGGTCCGAATCTGATGGGCGTACGCCATCGGCGACTGGCGCCAGTAGTTCATGGCGTTGTCGTTCTTCCACGGCGATCCACCAAGTCCCAGGCCGGCCCACACGTTCATGTCCGCGAGGTTGTACCAGTCGAACCAGTCAGTCACCGCCGCACCCGCCACCGCGGCCTTCCAACCCTGATAGTGGGCCGTGAGCCACGCGGTCATGTAGCCGCCGTACGACCACCCCGACACGGCCATCCGGGTTTCATCGACGAGGCCGCGCGCCTTGAGGGCTTCCACCCCGGACATCACGTCCTTGCCGGGGCCGGCGCCGGCGTCGTTGATGACGGCGCTCTGGAACTTGTCGCCCATGTTGTCGCTGCCCCGATAGTTGGGGCTGAACACGATCCACCCCTGCGCCGCCATCAGCTGGTTCGGCGCGGACCACCCTTCCGACGAGGTGCCCATCGGCCCGCCATGGATGCTCAGCACCAGCGGGTATTTCCGGCCCGGCTGGTGGTCGGGCGGATAGGTGATGACGCCGTTCTGGGTAAAGCCGTCAGGGCCCTGCCAGGTAATCGTCTCGATCCGACCAGTCCGAAGCCCGGCCACCTCGGCGTTGAAATCGGTGAGCCGGCGGGGCGCCCCGTCCACCGACGCGGCCACGAACACCTCGGCCGGTCGGTTCGGCTCCCGGCCGATGAAGGTGATGGCGCCCGCCTCGTTGACGTGGAGATCGGACGGATCGACCGCCCCCCAATCGAGTCGCCGGGCGGCGCCGCCGAGTGGCTGGACCCAGGCTCGGAGTCGGGTCAGATCGGGACCCGACACCAGCAACGACCGGCCGCCCGGGAGCCAGCGCGGGTTGCCGACGTTCCGGTCGACGCCCGCCGTGACGTCGACGCTCGGTCCACCCGCGAGTGGAGTCACCAGGATGGTACCGGGATGAAAACCGATCTCGGCGCCGCGGCTCGCCACCGAGGCCACCGAACGGCCATCGGGAGACACCGTACCACCAGATCCGAACCCTCGCCGATCACTGAGCACCCGTTCCGCCCCGGACGCCAGCTCGCGGACGATCAGGGTCGCGTTGATGTTCTCGCCCGAATGCGGCCGGGGTTTGACCGACAGCACCACCGAACCACCGTCCGGTGTCCAGTTCACCGACATCACCGACCGCTCGCCGGAGGTGACGCGGGTGGCGGCACCGCCGTCGGCCGGCACGGTCCAGAGATGAGACGAGAGACTGGCCGCCTGGTCGAGGTACATGTTGTCCCCGACCTCGAACGACTTGTTGTGGCGCTCCTCGCCCTGCCGCTCGACCGGATCGTCCTCGGTCAGGTACGCGAACGCCCGGCCGTCCGGCCGCCAGGCAAAGGCGCCGATCCCGCGCTTGGCATCGGTAACCCGACGCGCCTCGCCGCCGCCCAACGGCAAGACGAACAGCTGCGGCGGCCGATCGGCCTCACGATCGATGAACGCGATCCGGTCACCGGAGGGCGACCAGTCGGCCTGCCCGACGTTGCGCCGACCGGGCGTCAGTTCCCGGACCGCGCCGGTGGCCACGTCCACCAGGGCCAGCGACCGCTCGAACCGGTTGTCGGCGTAGTTGACGCGCGTCACCACCACGGCCACCGTCTTGCCGTCGGGCGAAAGCCGCGGACCCGCCAGCGTCACTTCGCGCCCCAGGTCGTTGAGTTCGAATCGACGCCCCTGCGCCGCTGACGCCGTGGCGGTTCCCACCACCAGCACCACGCTCCACGCCATCCCGTATCGCATCTGACCTCCCACGTTCGTCGTGGTCCTCAGTTTTCCGTCGGCGACGCGGCCCTCCGTGTCGCCGACCACAACATCGTGACGCCGGTGTACGTCACCACCGCCGCCACCAGCCAACGGACATTCTCCAAATCGAGCGACTTCACGACGAACGCCGCGATCAATACCGCCGGAATCCCGCCCAACGTCAACCCGAGCGACGGCCGCTGGCGATAGGCGCCCGCCCGGAGGAACCGGATCCCGGCCACCACCATCAGGAACGCGCAGGAGCCCATCATGATCGGGAACGCCACCTTCGGGTTCATCCCGAGCAGGCTGATCATGATGAGACACGGCCCGTAGAGTCCGATCCCGAGCGTCATCAGGGCGCCAAGCGCGAAGTTGCCGACCGCGCCCGCGGCCAGGAGGCCACCCGACAAACCCGTGGCGGTCCCGCCGCCGGCCACGATCCCCAGGTTGGTGAGGGTAAAGAGCACCGCCGCCACCAGCAACGCGATGCCCATCCCGAGCTGAATCCGACGCCGCGGCCATCCCGCCACCACCCCGGCGCCGAGCCAGGCCCCGAGGACCGCCGCGGCGATCAGCACCGCAAGGGTGGTGAACTCGACATCGATCAGGGTGGTGAAGATGAAGGCTTGGACCACGGTGGCCGGCGTGTGGCCGACGTTCAGGGTCCCCGGAATCCGCTCGTCCGGGACCATCCGGAAGAGCCGATAGAGAGCGGTGGTCGGCGCGAAGGAGCCGATGCCCAGGGTGTCGAAGAAGTTGGTGACGAATCCGACCCCGAGTTCGCCCGGTCTCGGTAGCCCTCCATCGTTCTCGGCTTGCGGCTTGCCGAGTCGGAACCAGAGGACCAGGAACACCACCAGAAACAGGCCGAGGGTGACCTGCAGCGCGATCAAGGGTCCGGACATGCGGCCTCTGGGGAGGGGTGAGCCGGCGGGACGTCGCTGAGAATGTATCCGCCAACGGGCCACCGCCCTAGATTTGCGGCAACCCGAACCCCCGCGACCCATGCAGATCGATCTTACCGGCCGAACCGCCGTCGTCACCGGTGCCGCCCAAGGCATCGGCCGGCGGACGGCCGAGCACCTCCACGCCGCCGGGGCCACGGTGGCCCTGGCCGACCTCGACCCCGACCGTGCCGCCGCGGCCGCGGTGCCGCTTGGAACCAGGGCCATCGGACTCGGCGTCGACGTCCGTTCCCGCGCCACCGTCGACGCGATGATCGGCGCGGTGGCCCAACGTTTCGGTGGGGTCGACATCCTCGTGACGTGCGCGGGGATCCTCTACCCGACGCGGTTCCAGGAAATTACCGAGCGGGAGTGGGACCAGACCTTTGCGGTCAACGTCTCCGGGGTCTTCCATTGCTGCCAGGCAGCGGCGGCGGCGATGCGGATCCGCGGGTGGGGTCGGATCGTCAACCTCTCATCCACCGCGGGCAAGAGCGTGTCCACCCTCGGCGGCGCGCACTACACCGCGTCCAAGGCGGCGGTGCTCGGTCTGACCCGGGCGGCCGCCAAGGAGCTGGCTCCGTTTGGCATTGCGGTCAACGCCGTCTGTCCCGGCTTGATCGACACCGAGATGGCCCGGACCAACACGACCCCGGAACGACTCGAGGCGTACGCCCGGAGCTTCCCGATCCAGCGACTCGGGCGACCCGAGGAGGTGGCGGACCTGATCTGCTTCCTGGCCTCGGACCACGCGGCCTACCTGACCGGTGGCAGCTTTGACATCAACGGTGGTGACCTGATGATCTGATCGGGACCTCAACCGGCCAGCCCGAGCCGCCAGAGAACGAAGGCGTAGTCGGTGGCGATTTCCCGGAGCCGATCGTATCGGCCCGACGCGCCTCCGTGCCCCGCGCCCAGGTTGGTGAGCAGCAGGAGGGGATTCCCGTCGGTTTTGAGGGTTCGGAGCCGAGCCACGTACTTGGCCGGCTCCCAGTACATCACCTGGCTGTCGTTGAGCGAGGTCCGCACCAGGATCGCGGGATACGCCCCGGCGGTCAGGTTGGTATAAGGACAGTAGGCCCGGATCCAGCGGTACTGCTCCTCGACATCGGGGTTGCCCCACTCCTCGTACTCTCCGACCGTGAGCGGCAGGGTCGCGTCGCGCATCGTGTTGATCACGTCGACGAAGGGGACCTCGAGGAGCGCCGCGGCGCAGAGATCCCGACGGAGATTGACGACCGCCCCGATCAGGAGTCCGCCGGCGCTGCCGCCGTCGATGGCCAGCCGATCGTGCCGGGTCCGCCCGGTGGCCACCAGATGGTCGGCGCAGGCAATGAAATCGGTGAAGGTGTTCTGCTTCTGGCCCATCCGGCCGCCATCGTGCCAGCGCCGACCCAGCTCGCCGCCGCCGCGCACGTGGGCCACCGCAAAGGTCACCCCGCGGTCGAGCAAGCTGAGCCGATTCGACGTAAAGCTGACTGGAAAGGAAATTCCGTAGGCGCCGTACCCCGTGAGGTAGGCCGGGGCCGGCCCCGATCCAGCGTCCCGTCGACGCACCAGGGAAATCGGGATCCGGGTCCCGTCCGCGGCCGTGGCGAACAAGCGCTCGCTCTGGTAGCGGGCTGGATCGTAGTCGCCGAGG
Organism: uncultured Gemmatimonadota bacterium; assembly: GCA_902826755.1. GTDB lineage: Bacteria > Gemmatimonadota > Gemmatimonadetes > Gemmatimonadales > GWC2-71-9 > SHZU01. The sequence continues at coordinate 4,024 of CADEGB010000082.1, read as the reverse complement.
ACGTCCTTCCGTTTGAGGAGGACGGAGTCGCCGGTGGTCATGTCGTACTCGTACACCGACGGCGCCGTGACGAAGGACTCGTACCGGTACCGGAACTGATGGGTGTGCCACTCGGCGTTGACGGCCGGGCCCGCTTCGTACACCTCCTCCTCGAACCCGACGTAGCGGACCTGATCCCGGTCGAGATCCGCGATCCGGATTCGGGGAAGCCCCTCGCACCGCTCCCACGCCACCCAGTGACCGGCGAAGCACTCCACCCCTTCGATCATCACGTCGTCCTGGGGCGCGAGCACTTCGGTCCACCCGGCCGGGTTCGAGTCTGTCACCGGGACGGTGACGACCCGGAAGTTCCGGCTGGTGTCGTTGATCCGGACGAAGAACCGATCGTCGTGATGGTCGAGGTCGTACTCGCGATCGTGCTCTCTCGGAATGACGACCCGCCAGCCACCGGTCGGGTTGCCGGCTTCGAGGACCTGCGCCTCCGAGGTCAGGTGACTGGCAGCATAGAGCACCAGGAAGCGGCGACTCCGCGTCCTCGTCACCACCACCCGGAACCGTTCGTCCGGTTCTTCGTAGACCAGATCGGCCGTTCCCCCGGCAAGGCTCGTCCGGTAGAGGCGGAAATCCCGCTTGGTGGTCTGGTCTTCGACCGTATAGAAAAAGATCCGGCTGTCGGCGGCCCAAACGAGCGTGCCGACGTGCGGGATCGGCTCGATCATCTCCGTCCCGGTGGCCAGGTCTTTGATGTGCAGGGTGTACTCGCGGAACCCCGTGACATCGGTCGAGTAGGCGAGGTACCGGGCATCCGGGCTGACTGCGAACACCGCCACCGCTATGAAACTCCGGCCGATGACCATCTGATTGAGGTCGAGCAATACCTCCTCGACGGCCTCGAGGGTCTCGAACTTCCGGCAGTAGATGGCGTACTGCTTTCGCTCTTCCGTTCGGGTGTAATACCAGTACTCCCCGTCGCGATACGGGACCGAAAGGTCGGTCTGTTTGATCCGGGCCAGCATCTCGTCGTAGAGGGCGGATTCCAGGCCGGCCAACGGGGCCAGAACGCCCTCCGCGTAGCGGTTCTCGGCCTCGAGGTAGGCCCGGACCTCGGGCGACTCGCGGTCGCGAAGCCAGGCGTAGTCGTCGACGAGCGGCTCGCCGTGGAGGACGGCGGTGGTCGGGATCCGGCGCGCGGCCGGCGGGGCGGAATGAATGGTCATGGCAGCCGGAATCTGACGGCTCGGTTCGGGGGACGCCACCTTCGTTCCGAGGAATGATGTACCCGGCCGCCGACTGGCGATAACCAAACGGGCGCCGTGCTGATCGACTCCGCGCCGTCCGGTCACCGCCTCGC
>CADEGB010000082.1:0-2663 GCA_902826755.1 uncultured Gemmatimonadota bacterium | reverse complement strand
GTCTCGCCCCAGACCAGCCGGACCAGATCGGGGAGGACCAGACCGGACGGCCCGGTCAAATGATGGATACCCGGCCCGGACCGCTGGCCCTCCGTGGTGGTGTTGATCACCACCACCATCGCTCCGTGGCGGCCGGCCGTCCACGGGAGCGACGCCGCCGGCTCCACCAGATTCGAGGTCCCGACCGACAGGAACACTTCGGCGGAGAGCGCCGCGTCCCGTGCTCGGGCCATCGCCACCTCCGGCAACATCTCACCGAACCAGACGACATCGGGCCGCAGCATCCCGCCACAGCTCAGGCACCGGGGCACGGTCTCGGCGTCGGAATGGGGCGGCGCCGGGCGGGCGCAGTCGAAACAGCGAACCCGGGTGATGTTCCCGTGGAGTTCCACCGGATCCCGGCTCCCGGCCCGGGCGTGAAGCCCGTCGACGTTCTGGGTGATCAAGCAGAAATGGGGGACCAGGCGTTCCATGGCCGCGAGGGCGCGGTGGCCGGGGTTCGGCTGGGCCGCGGCGAGACCGAGCCGCCGGGTTCGATACCAATTCCAGACCAGGTCGGGATTCCGGCGGAAACCTTCCGGCGTGGCGAGATCCTCGGGCCGATAGTCGGCCCACAGGCCAGTCAGGGCGTCCCGAAAGGTCGGGATTCCACTCTCGGCGGAGATCCCGGCGCCGGTCAGCACCGTCACCCACTCCGCGGCGCGGAGCGTCGTCACCACCTCGGTCGGCACGGCGGGCACCCCAGACACGACGGATCCGCCTAACGGCCGAGCAGACCCTCGAGCCGGGACTTGACCGCCGGCCATTCGGGAGCCAGGACGCTGTAGTAGACGGTGTCCCGGTAAACCCCGTCCCACATCAATCGGTGGTGGCGGAGAACGCCCTCGCGGACCGCCCCGATCCGTTCGATGGCCCGCTGGGACCGTTCGTTGCGGCCGTCGGTCTTGAGCTGGACCCGGAGCGCCCCGAGGTCCTCGAAGGCATGCCGCAAGAGGAGATATTTCGCTTCCGTGTTGGCCGGCGTGCGCTGCGAGGGGATCGCGAGCCAGGTCCAGCCGATTTCGAGGGCCCGATCGGGCCGCCGGATCTCCAGGAACCGGGTGGAGCCAACGGCCCGGTCGGTCCGATCGTCGATGATGGCAAACGGAATCTCGGCGCCCTCGGCCGCGGCCTTCCAGGCCTTGTCGATCAACGACAGCATCGTGTCCCGGTCGGGCGGACGGGTTACCGGCATGTACCGCCAGATCTCGTCCGCGGTGGACAGCTCCAGGAGATCGTCGGCGTGACGATGATCGAGCGGCTCGAGCCGCACGTGTTCCCCGTACAGCACTACCGGAGTTGGGTTCATCGGCGGGAAGAGGATCCCTGTCGGGTGTGGCCCCAATCTACATCCCGGCATGGCTTGGCGGGGAGTGCGCTTGTGTTCGACGCAGGCTCCCGACCAGTTTGGTGACCCGTGCCCGAGCTGCTCTTCGATCGCGCCGCCCGGTTCAGCGACCGGCTGGCCATCCGCGACCCCGGCGGCGAGCATCGCTACGCCCGCCTCGACGCCGTCTCCGCCGGCGTGGCCGGACGGCTCCTCGAAGTCACCGCCGCTCAGGGTGATCTCCGCGAACAGCGGATCGGATATCTGGTCGAACCCGGGTTCGACCACGTCGCGATCCAGTGGGGCATCTGGCGCGCCGGCGGAATCGCCGTCCCGATCTGCCTCTCCCATCCGGCCCCGGAGATCGACTACCTCCTCTCCGACGCCCGGCCCGTCCAGTTGATCGCTTCGGCCGGCACCCTGATTGACCGGATCCGACCTTTGGCGGACTCTCGCGGGATTCCGGTCCTGACCACCGCAGAGGTCATCGCCCCGTTCCCGTCGCGGCCGCTGCCGGGCCTCGACGCCGAGCGACGGGCCCTGATGGTCTATACCAGCGGCACCACCGGCAAACCCAAGGGCGTCGTCACCACCCACGGGAACATCCGCGCCTCGGTCGACACCCTGGCCTCCGCGTGGGCCTGGCGGCCCACCGATCGGAGCCTCCACGTCCTCCCGCTCCATCACATCCACGGCATCATCAACGCGCTCTGCTGCGCCCTCTGGTCGGGAGCGGCCGTCGAGTTCCTGACCCCGTTCGATCCCGAAGCCGCGTGGGAACGGCTGGCATCGGGCGAGATCACCTTCTTCACCGCGGTGCCGACGATCTACGGCCGGCTGATCGGCGCCTGGGACGCGGCCCCGCCGGCCACCCGGACCCGCTGGTCCGCCGGCGCCCGCCAACTCCGGCTCATGCTGTCAGGCTCGGCGGCCCTCCCGCTTGGGACGCTGGCGCGGTGGGAGGAACTGACCGGTCACCGGCTGCTCGAGCGCTACGGCATGACCGAGATCGGGATGGCCATCGCCAACCCCCTCGAGGGCGAACGGCGGGCCGGCACCGTCGGTCAGCCCCTGCCCGACATGCTCGTGCGCCTGGTCGACGAACAGGGCTACCCGGTAACCCCCGGGACCCCCGGCCAGATCGAGGTCCGGGGACCCCAGCTGTTCCGCGAGTACTGGGACCGCCCGGAGGAAACCACCCGATCGTTCCGGGACGGCTGGTTCATGACGGGTGACGTAGCCGCCCTGGAAAACGGCTACTACCGCATCCTCGGCCGTCAGAGTGTCGACATCATCA
>CADEGB010000081.1 GCA_902826755.1 uncultured Gemmatimonadota bacterium | reverse complement strand
GTCAGGATGCCGAGGACGACCGGAGCAACACGCAAACGCATTCTCGAAAACCTCCCAACGAGGCCCGCCCGGATCGGGGCGGTGGATCGGACGCCGGAGTTGGCGTCGGTGCATGGGCGAAGAGGGATTCGAACCCCCGACATCCTGCGTGTAAGGCAGGCGCTCTGAACCGCTGAGCTATTCGCCCCTGCGGGCACCCTCGGCTCCCCGTCGAGCCGCTGAGTAGGAGACGCGTTCTGAGGCGTTCCCTGCACGGCGGACCGCGACCGAAGGCGAGCGGCCCTAGAGCGCGATGGCCAAGGGAAAGAGCACGCAGTAACCGAGGACGAGCAGCACTGCCGCCAGGCTCGCCTTACCCGCTGACAACGTCATGTATCCCGCTACCAGACACGCTACCGCCGCCGCCAGAACAATGAGGTTTCTGGGGCCGAGGAGACCCCGGCGCTGGGGTGACGACGCATCCGTTTGCGGCATAAGGCTTTGAGGATATGCGCTACGGGCGATTTGGTCAAGCGTTGTCCGGGCGCTCAGGCTCGTTTTCGTCGCTCGATGAAACATCCCACCCGACATCGAGCGCGGCGCGCCTCGGCCGGTCGCGTCGGCGTCGGAGATAATGGGCCGCGATGACCAGGAACGCCACCGCCGCCCACATCCCCCCGGCTACCAGCCAGAGGCCCATGCCGTATCGCCGCTTGATGGTCCGTTGCCAGGCCTCCTCGAATCGACCGGCGTTGAGTCCGGTCCCCAGCAGGACGGCGGAGTCGAACGGGATGCCCCGGCGGATCCGGTCGAGTACCGGGGCGATCGATCGGCTCGGCGTCCGCTCCGCCAGGAACGCCACCGCCGCGCCCGCTAGCCCGTAGGCGGCATCCGCCGTCGAACGATCAGCCCGGAGGCCGTTGCTCAACTCCGCCAGTGCCGGAACTCGTCCCCGCGCCACCGTGAGATTGAGCTGGAGCCGCTCGAAACGGCCGTACTCGCCGGCGGCGATGACGGCGTAGCCCTCGTCGAACCAGAGCGGCACCCGGCCGCGCACCGACTGGTGGAGGACGACGTGTGCCAGTTCGTGGCGAAGGACTCGGAAGGGATCTTCGCCATCGGCCCGGATCACGACGAAGCGGGCGCCCGGGATGGTCCAACCTGCTCCCCAGGCGGGAACCCGCCCCCGCCCCACCAGCCGGAAGTCGGCGTCGCCCCGGACCACGACGAGCACCAGGGGGCCGAGCGGTTGGCGGCCGATGCCGTACCAGTCGGCCGGTTGGTCGGCTCGGTCGGCCAGGGCCACGGCGAGATCGAGATCGGCCGGGCGAGCCACGGCCGTGATCTGGCCGATCTGGGCGGTTTGGAAGCCGGTGGGCTGGTCGAAGGCCGTCTGAGCCTGGAGCGGGGCGCTCAGGCAGGCGAAGAGGAGCGCGACACCTCGCCGCCCCGCTCGACCGATTCCAGCAATTCTCGACACCGCGTGGCCCATGGCGCGAACCGATTGGCATTGGCGCCTCGGCCCCAAATGGCCTTGGCACCCTCCCGATCTCCGGCGAACCAACGGGCCCGCCCCAGCTCGTAATATGCCTCGATCAGGTTCGGGCCGAGCACGATCGCTTTCTCCAGGAAGTTCTGGGCGTCGATGTACATCTCGCGCTCGAGGTAGACGAGGCCGAGGTAGTAGTGGGCGTAGAGCACGGCTTTCCGGTCGTTGTCGAGCCGGATGGCGCGCGAAAGGTGCTCGATGGCTTCTCCGAAAATTCGCTTCTTGAGGCAGATGTAACCGACGTTGACCCGCGCGAGGGCATTGCCCGGTTCGGCGGCGAGGACGCGGGAAAACGCCGCGAGCGCGTCGTCGAACTTGAGGTCGAGCATCTGGGCCCAGCCGAGCAGCGCCAGAGCCTGGAGATCGCCCGGGGCGAGTTCGAGCGCCCGCGCCAGCGCCTGCTCGGCCCCCGCGTGATCGCCGAGCGCGATCAGCGACCAGCCCTTCTCGATGAACGTCGAGGCGCCGAGATGGTCGGCGCGCACTTGGGGACGGGCATCCGCCAGACGGGGGCCGGATCCGCTTTCCTCGACCGCCACCTGCTTGTAGCGGTCGACCAGTCCCTTGATCCGGTCGCGAAGCGCGGCGACGTCGGCGGCGGCCGCCTCCGTGTCTTTGAACACAGCCACGATCCGCCGCTTGAGCCCATCCCGCTCCGGTCCCTGAGCGGGCTCGGCCAGCCGGGTCTCGAGGTCGGCAACTTCGCGACGGATGGCGTCGATCGGCCCCTCGGTCATAGGACCTGGCTGCCCCGGCTGTACGACGTGATCGTGATCCGACCGGTCTCGAGATCGAACGAGGCCGTCCGGCCGAAGTCGCCGCCGACGGCTTCCCCGATCAGTCGGATGCCGTGCCGATGGAGGGCCTCGCGCGCCGCGACCACGTTGCGGTCGCCCATCTGGATGGTGCCGGGAGGGCTGAGGCTGACGAACATGCTGGCCCCGCCGACCAGGCGGGCCACGATCGACGGCGTGCGAGCCCCCCGGGCAATCATCCGCTCGATCAGCGCCGGGACGGCCAACTGGGCGTACCGTCCCGGTTGGCCCGCGATCCGCCCCATGGCCTGCGACGGCAACAGGACGTGCGCCAGCCCGCCGATCTTGGTGGTCGGGTCGTGGAGGGCGACAGCCACGCAACTGCCCAAGGCAATGGCCAGCAGCGTGGCCGGCGCTTCGGTCACGATCAGTTCGCTGACGCGGACGACGATCCGGGGCTCGGTCACGCGATCCTCCGATAGATCCGTTCGCGGCGATCCGCGAGGGCCAGCCGCGGGAGCAGATCGAACGCCGCCAACTCCGCCTTGCCGAGCATCAACAAACCGCCCGGTCGAAGGGCGCCGAGGAGATGATCCATCACCCGGGCCTGGGCCGCGGGGGTAAAGTAGATCAGGACGTTCCGGCAGAGGATCAGGTCATGGTCCCCGGTCGGTGCCGGGGCGGTCAAATCCGCCTGGGCAAACCGGACCCGCGGCCGAAGGGCCTCGGGGACCACGAACCGGTCCGAGGAGACGTCGCCGGGGACCGGGCCGAGCACCGCGGCAACATCGGCTGCCGCCCGCGGCGAGTAGCTCCCTGCCCTCGCCACCTCGAGGCTTCGCTCGTCCAGGTCGGTGGCCTCCACTCGCCAGTCGATCGGCCCCCGGCCCCGGCTCTCCAAGTCCGCCAGGAGCAGGGCCAGTGACCAGGCTTCCTCTCCGGTGGCGCAACCGGCGCTCCAGGCGGTCAAAGTCACCGGCGTCGTCGACTCGCCGAGGAGCGCGCCGAGGCGGGTCCAGGCGGTCGGGTTGCGAAAGAAGCTGGTGACTCCGATTGCGAGCGCAGAGAGCAGACGGCGGCGCTCATCCGGTTCCCGATCGAGCAGGTCAGCATACGCGGTCGGATCGGCGACGCCGCGGACCCGGAGACGGCTCTGCAGTCGGCGGTCGAAGTAGGAACCCTTGAATTGGGTGAGCGCCTCGGCCCCCATGGCCGTTAGGTGGCGGCGGATCCGGAGCAGGCCGGTCTCGATGGGGGCGGTCATCCCGACGCCGGCAGCAGGTCGAGGTTGGCCCGGGCGAGTTGGTGCCCGGGGTTGAGCCGAACGGCCCGTTCCCAGCAGCTCCGGGCTTCGGCGGCGTCGCGCCGCCGGAAGGCCAGGTTGCCGAGCTTGAAGAACAGGTCGTCGCCGAGGGTCGGGTCGAGGCCGGCGGCGCGCTCATAGAACTGGCTCGCGTCTTCGTAGCGCCCGGAGCGATAGAGGAGATCGCCGAGGTTCTTGTGGATCTGAGGAACCGGGGGATCGTCGCGGAGGGTGTCTCGGAGGATCGTCTCCGCGGTGGCGGTGTCACCCGTTGCCTCGGCCAGGACCGCGAGGTTGTTCCGGAGCACCGGATGCGCCGGATGGGCCGCGACGGATTCTCGCGCCAGGTCGAGGGCCCGTTCGAGCTGTTCCTGCTGGGCCAGGGCCAGGATCGCGCCGAAGAACCAGAGCGGCGAAGGGGTCCCGGCCATCAGGTCTCGGGCCCGTTCGAAACGGGCCCATGCCGCGGGCGCCTCCTCCCGCCGGAGTCCGAAAAGTCCCCAATTGAGGAACACCTGGGGATGGTCGGGCAGCCGCCCAGCCGCCTCGGTGAACATGGCCTCGGCCTGGTCGAGGCGCCCGACTTCCTCGAGGGCCACCGCAAGGTTGTGAATGACGTGGCCGCGAGGTCCGGCACGATCGAGCGACTGGCGGAAGCAATCGACCGCCTCCGGCCACCGCCCCTGACGTCCGGCGATGACCCCGAGGAGAAACGGGGCGGCGCCCTCCGACGGTCGCAGTTCCATGACCCGCCGGAACTCGCGGGCGGCCTCATCGAGCATGTCGGTGCGCAGGAAGGCGATCCCGAGGTTCCGGTGTTCCTCGATCTGGGCCTCGAGGAGTCGCGACGGCGTGGTCCGGGCGGAGGTTCCGATCCGCTGAGCCAGGCCCGCGGTAATGAGGCCGAAGAGGGCTTGGGCCGCCTCGAAGTCGGACAGCCCGGAGGCGTCGATGACTTCGCGGGTGTCGCGGGCGCCGTCGATCAGCGACAGGATCCGTCGCTGTGCCTCCGTGAAGCTGAGCGATTCGTTGGCGAGCGCGGTTTTGTCGAGCGCGAAGACCAGATCGAAACTGGGGATCTTCTTTTCGATCAGGCTCCACTCGTCGATCCGGCGGGCGCCTTCGAGTAGGAGATTTTCCGGGTTGATCCGCTCGAGGTCGCCCTCCCACTCGGGGCGCACGCCGGCCTCGAACGTGAAGGTGCCGACCGTCCAGGCAAAGAGGGAGTAGACGGCCTCCTCGATCTGGAGCCGGACGACTCGTTTGAGTTCCTCGGGGGCGAGTGCGCCAAGGCTGACGAGGATTTCGCCAAGGCGGCGGCCGCGAGCCATCCGCTGGAGGCCAAGGGCCTGATCGAGCTGCTCCCTGGTAATGACGCTGGACCGAAGCAGGATGTCGCCGATCCGGTCGCGGCGATTGACGATGGTGGCGTACGTGATCCACCCATCCTCGAAGAAGACCGATCCGAACCGCTGCCGGTCGGAGAGCGTGAGGCATCCGGTGCGGCGCCCGAAAAACAGCAGCTGCACGACGTCTGGAAGACTCGCTTCCTTGAGGCTGCCCTTGATGGCCATCAGCCGAACTCCGGGAGGAGGCGGTCGGCGGGCGAGGGCCACTGGAGGATCATCTTCTCCCGACTGCGGACGATGCCCATGCCGGGGGAGAGAATCCCGCTGGTCGGGGCGGCCGGCTTTCGATCCCGGCGGATGGGTTTGGCCTCCACCGCCTCGAGCGTTTCGCGCGCGAGCGCCACGGACGGGACCATCCGCTCGGCCTCGGCCTCCGCGAGGACCCGATGCACCATGCCCTGGACCGAGCGGACCGAGTCCGCCGGGCGGCCGGCGAGGTAGTCGATCAGGCCGACGTCATCGGCGGCGGTGGTCTCGGCCAGGAGGGCCCGGATGACAGCCAGGCGCACGTCCCGGTCGGGCGCCGCCACGTCGACCACGGTGCCGCCCTGGAAGCGAGTGAGCAGTCGGTGGTCGAAGCCGGCCAGCTCGCTCAGGGGCCGGGCGCTCGCGAACGCCATCGGGCGCCCACCCTCCTCGAGCGCCGCATAGATCTGAAGCAACTCGGCCTGGGCCCGGGTTTCGCCGGTGAGCAGGTGGACGTCGTCGAGCAGGAAACCGGCAACCCATTGATACCGGGCGCGCCATTGGGCGGTTTCTTCGGGGCTGCGCTGCGCCGCGAGTTCGCCGAGAAAGCTGTGCGCCGAGAGGCAGGCAACCGGCGACAACCCGCCGGCCATCAGGGCATTCCCGAGACCGTGGAGGAGGTGGGTCTTCCCGACCCCGCTCGGGCCGACCAGGACCAGCGGATTGTGCCGGACGCCCGGTTCCGCGACGACGACCGCGAGGGCCTCGAGCGCCACCCGATTGGCGGCGCCGACGCCGAGCCGGGCGAGGGTCAGGTCGGGGAGCGGGGCCGAAAGCGGAGCCCGCCGGGCGCGGGCTTCCTGGACCAGATGGCGGGCCGCCACGAGTTGATCCGGATCCCGGAAAATCTCGGCGCCGGCCAGGTCCGGCGCGATGACCCGGGCCTCGGCCCCGAGTCGGAGCAGTTCGCCGGCGTCGTGCCCGAACGCCGCGACGATCGGCTCGGGATCCCCGGTGGAGTCCGCGAGGAGGGCCTGCTCGAGCCGGCGGGTCTTGACGCCCTGCCCCTGCCAGTACGACACCGCCTCCCGGAGCCGGCCTCGCCAGTGGTCGAACTGCTGGGAAACGTTGGCCATCACCTCGGTCAGGAACGCGTCGAACTCGCCGCCCCCCTCGGCCATCGGCGCGGGTGCCGCCGGAACGCCCGCCGGGGCGGGTTCGCGTTCCAGGCCGAGGAGCGCGAGGGCGTCCTCGACCGAGATCGGTTTCGGGGTGGTCTGCTGCACCACCAGGATCCGGTTGAGGGCGCCGAGATACTCCTTGACCGAGGCGAACTCGAGCTCGGCCAGGGTGGCGGCCAGGTCCGGGGCCACCGGACATCCCACCTCGGCGATCCGGCGCGCCAGAATGGCCGCCCGGGCGGGCGCGCCGGGGAGCGCCAGGTCGACGGCCGAGGCATCGCGGAGCCGACGAGCCAGCCGGGCGTCGAGCCCGGTCAGTCTGCCTAACGGTTTTCCGGTGGCGATGACCGTGGCGAGGCCGGCGGCGAGCCGGCTCTCGATCACGTCGAAGACGAAGGACTGGACTGGGAGCTGGCGTTCGATGACGTCGAGATCGTCGAAGAGGACGACGTCAGCCCGGAGAAGGCGTTCCCGGAGCGCCAGGCCGGCGTCGCCCAGGCCCTTGGCCTGGACGTGCTCCGCCAGCCGGACCAGCCCCACGAGTTCGGCGGTCCGGGGTGGCTCCGCCGCCGCCAGTCGGTCGCGGATGGCCCGGAGCAGATGGGTCTTGCCCGAGCCACGGGTTCCGACCAGGAGCAGCAGATAGTGCATCCTGGGGGTCTCCGCCACCATCCGCGCGGCCGAGAGGGCCGCCTGGTTCGCGGGATCGGCGACGAAGGAGGCGAAGGGGTCGGTCACAGGGTCGGGGGCCGGGCCGCCAGGCGTTGGAGCACGACGGTCGAGAGCGCCTTGAGGGTTTCGAACACCCCGGTGCCGTGGAGCGCATCGGCGGGGAGACTGGGAACCGATCGGAAATTGAAGGCTTCGTCGAGTTCCGGGGCGGAGAGGACCAGGTCCGGTGGGAGGTCCTGTTTGTTGTATTGCAGGACGAGCGGCAACTGGCGGATGTCGACGCCCTGCTCGAGCAGATTCTCCTGGAGGTTCTGGAAACTCTCGACGTTTTCGTCGAACCGGCGCGCCTGGCTGTCGACGACGAAGACGACGCCGTCGGCGCCCTGGAGCACCAGCCGGCGGGTGGCGTTGTAATAGACCTGTCCCGGCACGGTGTACAGCTGGAACCGGGTGGTGAATCCCGAAATCACGCCGAGTTCGATCGGGAGGAAATCGAAAAAGAGGGTCCGGTCGGATTGGGTGGCGAGCGACACCATCCGGCCCCGGCGGGCTTCCGGCACCCGGCCGTGGATGTACTGGAGGTTGGTGGTCTTGCCGCACCGACCGGGACCGTAATACACCAGCTTGCAGGTGATCTCGCGGGCCGTGAAGTTGACGAGCGGCATGGCTACCGTCCGAAGAGAGCCCGGAGGCTCGCGTTCAGGTCGTCCTCAAACGTCTCGGGCAGCACTTCCCTCCCTGGGAGGGTGCGGGGCGCGGTCTTGACGAGGTCATCGACCATCCGTCCGAAGAAGAGCTGGACCATGCCGATCGAGGTGTCGGGTCCGAACACCGCGAGGCCGATCCACTGGGTGTCCGGCATCGAAAACGGCGCCAGGAAGACGCCGAGCTTGCCGCCCTGATGCACGATCGCGCCGAAGGTCCCGGCGCCGGTTTCCCGGGCCAGCTCGCGGGTCGAGGCGACGATCCCGGCGCCGAGCGCCGCGGCGGTCATGACGTCGAGCGAGCGGGTGAAGCCGTGCTGGGCCACGACCTGCCCCGCCGACGTCATCAGCAGGGCCACGCGGACCTGCGATTCCGCCACGAAGGTCCGAAGGGGATCCTCGACCCAGGGCTCGAGCGCGCGCATCAGTTCAGGCGCCCCGCCGCGTCGAGCAGCGCCAGCCGCACTTCCCCGATGTTGACCTCGTTACCGGTGACGGCCACGAGCAGGAGACCCTCGCCGCCCGCCGCGACGAAGAGCTGACCGCCGGTGGCCTGGAGGAGCATGACGCTCATCGGCGGGGTATGAAGGGTCCGAGTCAGCGCGGCGAGTCGCTGCGCCAGCCGGGCGGCGAAGGCCGCCGCCGCCTCCGTGGCCTGGCCCTCGAGCGCCGACTCCGCCACCACGAGTCCGTCATCGGCGGCCACGAGAATGGCGCTGCGGACCCCGGCCACCCGGGTGATGTCGTCGAGGACCATCTGTTCGCGGGTCGTCATGCCAGTTCCTCGAGCCATTGCCGAGCCTGTTCGACCGCCTTGTCCGCGATCCGGGCCAACCGGCCCGCGGGGACCTCGCGGCCACGCATCACCAGCAGGAGCGTCTCGGCGGTGGGGGTCCGCAACTCGTAGTTCACCGCGCCGCTTTCGATCGCGATCGCGCGCCATTCGCCGAGTTCCAGCATGCGGGTGGCGCGCTCGGCCTCCCGGGAGACACCGGCGAGGGCGGCGGCCACCGCGTCGCTGGCGTCGACGCCGTCACTCCGTTCGAGGCTTCCCCGGAGGACCCGACCCTGCTGATCGAAGAGAAGCGCGGGGGTCAGTTCGACCGCGCCGCGGGGCTCGGGCGGCGCGGGCTCGGGCGCTCCCGGCGCCGGCTCGGTACGGCTCACCATCATCGACCGGATGCGTTCGATGGCCGAGGCGAGGCTGGTGTCGGCCGGGGCGAGTTCGAGGGCCCGGGTCAGATGGCGAACGCTCCGCCCCAGGTCGCCGGTCCGGTAGGCGATGAAGGCGAGGCCTTTGTGGGCGCCGAGATGATCGGGCGCGAGGCGAAGGACGGTGGTCCACGCGTCGAAGGCGCCGTCGCCGTCGCCCTTGTCGGCCTGGATCCGGGCCAGGAGATCGTGCGCGTCGGCCAGTTCCGGGTAGCGCCCGGCGCCCCGCCCCGCCACGGTCAGCGCGGCGTCGAGCTGGCCCTTTCGGCGCAGCGCTTCGGCCAGGCGGAGGAACACCAGACTGTTGGGGTCCTGGGCCAGCTCCAGCGTCATCGCGGCGATATCGTCAGTCATGCGTTCCTCGGAGCAACGCCGCCAGCTGTCGGGCGGCGGGAATCGCGGCACCCACGGTGACCACCTTCCGTTCCTCGTCGGAACCTAACGACGGGAGGGCGAGCCACGCCTCGAAGCCGTGGACCGCCTCGTCGAACCGGCCGGAGCCGAGGAGCGCCCAGGACAGGAGGCGGAGTCCGCGGGGGCCGCCCGGGTCGAGTCGGACGACTTCGCGGAGCACCAGTTCGGCCTCGCCGAACCGCCGCTCCGCGAGGAGGACCCTGGCCAGGGTCAGATGGGCCTGGGGATCCTCGGGGAAGGCCGAGACGGCGGTGTCGGCCAGGGCGCGGGCGGCCTCGAGGTTACGGGCCTGGAGTTGGCGCTCGGCCTCGGCCACCAGCGAACCCGCATCTTCCCGCGGCGCGGCCGCCGCCGATTCCTTGGCGGGATCGCGGAGGACCACCACCCCGGCCGACGAGAGGCCGAACACCGCGCGGGCCACATCGAACTCCGGCTCGCCGATCGTGGTGGCAATGGCCTGGAGGTCGCGACCGCCGTCGCAGGCGGCGAGGACTCGCCATTCGAACGGATTGAGGACCAGGCTGCCCGGATCGGCGTCCTGGGGGCCGGCCAGACGGGGGATGACGCCGAGATGGGGGACCTTGGCGCGGATCCGCGACCATTCGTCGATCCGACGGGCGGCCTCGAGCAGGAGGGCCTCGACCGAGATCCGGACGTCGGCGTCCCGCGGGATGGCGGCGGCCGGGACTTCCTCGAACACGAAATGCCCCTCGGACCAGCCGAGGATGGTGAAGACCACTTCCTCGATCTGGGCCCGAACCTGGGCCGCGAGTTCCTTGGCCGAGAGGGCGCCGAGGGACACGAGGATCGCGCCGATCCGTCGGCCGTCGCCGCTCGACTGGAGCCCCTGCGCCCGGGTCAGATCTTCCTGGGCCACCCGGCCGGCCTTGAGGAGCTGCTGCCCGAGGAGGTGCGGGTTGGAGCGGATGGTGGCCGCGACTACGGCGGCCTCGTGGAACCAGATCACGCCCTCGTTGTGGCGCAGTTCCGAGACGACCTTGAGCATCCCGGTCTTCCGGCCGAGATCGAGGAGCTGGAAGACGTCATGGACGCCGAGCTCGCGGAGGGGGCCCTGGATCGCCATCAGACTTCCACCGGCTGGAGGATGTGGACCAGATCGCGGGTCGAGCGGGCCTCCGCGCGCGCGGCGGCCGCGAGCGGCCCGGTCGGGTTGAGGGCGACGACCCGGTCCCACTCCTCGATCGCTTCGGCGAACTGCCCGACCGCGTTGAGGGACAGCCCCCGGTGGAAGCGGGCCACCGCATGGTCGGGCACGAATTTGAGGACCCGGGCAAAGGCGGTCAGGGCATCCCGGTGGCGGCGCTCGTCGGCGAGCGATCGACCGAGGAGCACCAGCGCCTCGAGCGCGTACGGTTCGAGGAGGAGCAACTCGACCAGCAGTCGGGTGGCCTCCGACGGCCGCCCCTGGCGGCGGAGCAACTCGCCGAGGGCCAGGCCGGCATCGACGAAGGTCGGGAGGACGGCGAGCGCCTGCTCGTAGGCGGCTCGGGCTTCGGCCACTTCGCGCCGTTCCTCGCGAACCAGACCGGCCTCGTACCAGGCCTGGACGTGGCCGGGGTCGAGGGCAAGGGCCGCCTCCAGGGCGGCGAGGGCTTCGTCGGTGTCGCCGAGGCGCCGACCGATCCGGCCGCGGAGGACGAGGAGGTCGGCCCGCCCCGGGGCCACGGCCAGGGCGCCGAGGACGTCGTCCTGGGCTCCGTGGAGATCGCCTAACGCGAGCCGGATCTTGGCGCGCAGTTCGAAGGGATCGGGCGAGGCCGGCTCGAGGCGGACCAGCTGATCCGCCACGGGGCGGGCTTCCTCGGCCCGACCGAGGGCCAGGAGCGCGGCGGCTTCGCCGCGGAGGACGTCCGGAGCCTCCGCCGCGGATTCCTTGGCTTGGCGGAACCGCTCGAGCGCTTCGCCATGGAGGCCCCGGCGGGCAAAGATTTCGCCGAGCAGCGCGATGCCGGTGGCCGTGGCCCCGCCCCGCCGCAAGGCCAGGTGCACCTCGGCGGTGGCCGATTCGAGGAGCCCCTTGGCGAGGAGATCGCGGGCCAGGGCAAAGTGATCGGTGGCGGCGGCCGGCCGGCCCGCCTCGGTGGGGGCCAGTTCCCCGAAGAGCCCGTCGAGGACGGCTGGGTCGAAGTCGAAGTCCTCGCCGACCGTCGGGGTCGGGACATCGGCCACCAGCGCGGGCGCGATCGGAACCAGCGACTCCTTGAGCTGAAGCTCGATCGAGAGCGAGAACTTCTGGGGCACGTAGAACGGATCGAGCTCGAGGGCGCGGCGCGTTTCCCGGAGCGCCTCGTCGAAGGCGCCGAGCTGGCTCAAGGCAAAGCCGAGGTTGTAGTGGGCCGGGGCGCACTGGGGATCGGCCTCGACCGCCCGGGCAAAGGCGTTGCGGGCGTCGGAAAACCGCTTCAACTCCATCAGGACCAGGCCGACGCCGTTCCAAGCGATCGGGTGCTCGCCGTTCTGGCCGAGGGCGGCCCGGTACCCGTCGAGCGCGGCTTGCAGCCGTTGCCGCTGGAAGTTGAAGAGGGCCAGGTTGAGCCGAGCGGCCTCGAAGTCGGGTCGGGCCGCGAGGGATCGCTCGAACGCCGTCACCGCCGGGTCCGACTCCGCCTCGCCGGCGAGCAGCACGGCGAGGTTGTTCCAGGCCAGCGCGTAGTCGCCGTCGAGACGGACCGCCTCCTGATACGCGGCCTTGGCGTCGGCGCGGCGACCGGCCTGATGGAGCACCACCCCGCGCTCGTTCCAGAGCTTGGGATTGTGGGCGTCGGCCTCGAGCAGCCGGGCGTAGAGGTCCAGCGCGAGGCTGGTCTCCCGCTGGAGGAGGTAGATCTCCGCCATTCCTTCTTGGGCCGGCCGACGATCCTCGCCGTTTTCGAGGGCCAGCCGGTACTCCCGGAGCGCCTCGACGAAGTAGCCTCGGCGGCGGAACGCCAGCGCGAGGTTGAGGTGCGCTTCGGGCGCGCCGGGCGCCGCCGTGGTCCCGCTGGTCGTCAGCGCCGGGCCACGTTTTCGCCCCGAGATCCGGAGGTTGGCCTGGGCGTTGGCCAGCGACGGATTGAGGGTGACGGCCTTGCGGGTGGCGGCCCGGGCGGCGTCCTGGTAGCCGAGGTCGCCGTAGACGAAGCCGAGGAGATACTGGACGTCGCCGTGTTCGGGATTGATCCGGGCCGCTTCGGAGAGGACCGTCAAGGCAGCGTCGACGAGCCCTCGATTGTAAAGGGCCTGCCCCAGGTAGAGTCGGGCGACCGTGCTACGGGGGTCGACCGACACCGCCCGCTCGAACCACTCCGCGGCCAGGTCGTGGCGCTGCCGGGCCTGCTCGACCAGCCCGAGCTGAACGAGCGCGGTGCCGTCGTCGGGGTGGCCTCGAAGCAGTTCCTCGAACTGGTCGGCGGCGCGATCGTACTGGTTGAGCGCCAGATAGGCCCGGCCCAGATCGAGCCGAAGTTGGCGGTCATCGGGCCGCCGGGCGATCTGCTCCCGCAGTTCGCCGATCCGCCGGTCGTAGAAGCCGGTTTCCCGCTGGACGGTCTCGAGGTTTTCCTGCGCCACCCGCATGTGGGGGTCGAGTTCGAGGGCGCGGGCAAAGGCGGCGATCGCCTCGGAGACCATGTCGCGCTCGTAGTAGAGCACGCCGAGGTTGTTGTGGGCGCCGGAATCCGATGGGTCGATCCGCCGCGCCAGGGAGCGCAGCACGCCCAACTCACGCTCGGACGCCGGCGGGTGGGTCATCGGCTACTTGGCGAGATGAATCGCGTCGAAGATGGCGGTCAGCGACGCGACATCGGGCATCAGGATGAACTGCCCCGTCACTGCGTCCTCCGAGCCCGCGATCCGGAAAGAGGTCTCGACACAGATGACGTAGTCGCGGGCATGGCCGAAGTTGAGATAGGCGGTGGTCAGCACCGCGCCCGCCTGGTCGACCACGAGCGCCGGCACCGAAGGTACCAGCATCATCCCCATGAAATCGGAGAGCGCGTTGAGATACGCGCTGCAGAGGATGTTCCCGGTTTCCATCACGGTGGACCGTTGCATGTCGGTGAACGCCGACCCGTTGTCCTCCCGGCGGAGCAGGATGGCGCAGAGGGCCCGGGCGGAGCGCTCCGGCAACACCAGCAGGGTGCGGCCCGTCAGGTCGCCCATCATGTGCATCAGGACGGCGGCCACGATCGTGTCGGCGGGTCCGAGTAACTCGGCCGCCTCCTCGAGGCGTTTGACCTCGACCTCGGGCACGTCGATCATGATTTTCCGCCCGGTCATCTGCGACAACGCGGTGGCGGCGTGGCCGGCCCCGATGTTGGCGATTTCCCGGAGGGCGTCCCGCTCGGCTTCGCTCAGTTTCTGCGCGTCCACCATACCGACTCGCCTCACCTAGAAGAGGGCGGTTGGATCCAGCAGGAACGCCGGCGCCCCGTCCGCCAGAATCGTGGCGCCGTTGACCCAGCCCGGGAGATTCCGGGGGGCTTCGATCCGTTCGAGCAACACGTCGTGCTGACCGAGGAGGGCGTCGACGCCCAGCGCGCCATCCCTCGGGCCCCACTCCAGCATCAGCACCGGCCGACGCCCCGTGCCGGTCCGGCTCGGACGCCCCACCGCGCTGGTCAGGTCGACGAACGGCATCGACCGGCCCCGAAAGGTAAAGCGGTTCCTGGAAAGACTCCCACCGCCGACCGGCCCGTCGGGCAGCATCGCTTCGCGCACCAACCGGAACGGAATGGCAAAGCGGTCGCCCCCGGCGGACACCAGGAGGATCCGCTGGATCGCCGCGGTCAGCGGCACCTTGATCTCGATGGCCGTTCCCCGCCCCGGCTCGGTCGCGGTATCGAGCCGGCCCCCGCGCGACCGCACCTTGGTGGCCACCACGCCCCTCCCGACACCCCGCCCCCACAC
>CADEGB010000080.1:13659-14310 GCA_902826755.1 uncultured Gemmatimonadota bacterium | reverse complement strand
CTTCGTCGCTGAACGTCCCGGCCACGGCCCGAATCCGGTGCACGCCCGCCTCGAGGGGCCACCTGGCACCCTGGTGGTGGCGACCGTCGACGTACCAACGAATCGAGCCGCGGCCGCCGGCGGCCCGAAGCCCCACCGTCGCGCAGGCCGGATCGACTCCGGGCACGAACCGGAATCGATCACCGTTCCGCGGTGACGTGATCCGGAATCCGACCCGCTGGCTTTCGTCCCCGCTCCGCATCACCCCGGCCGACGCCACGGCGTTGCCCGCGGCATTCCGGCTGGCCCACTCGATCATCTCGGCGGGAAGCCTGAGGCCGTCGGCCTGATACCAGTCGTCGACCGGCGGCACCGTGCCGGGCCGAAACCACTCGGTCAGCGACGGACAACGCGGCGTGGCCCGCAGACCCGACACCCGGCACACCTCGACCGGCACGAGGCCGAGATCGGCGGGTACCGGCAAGGACCCGGGATCGAACCGCGCGGCCGTGGCCAGCACCGAGCGCTGCAGCAGCGGCCCCGCGCCCGTGATCCCGCTCGCGCCCGCGAGCGGACGACCGTTGAAGTTGCCGACCCAGACGGCCACCGTGAATCCGGCGGTGGTCGCGACGGCCCAGTTGTCGGTAAAGTGCCGGCTGGTGCCTGTTTTGG
>CADEGB010000080.1:0-13649 GCA_902826755.1 uncultured Gemmatimonadota bacterium | reverse complement strand
AACGGAAACTGGAGCCGGGTAAACGGCCCGAAGCCTGGCATCCGGGCCGTCGGATCGGCCAGGATGTCGACGACCTGGGCCGCCGCCGGGGCCGAGACCACCGGCACCCCCGCGCTCGGACGGACATCCGGGTCCGCCGCCAACCAGCTCACCGGCCGCCAGACGCCGCCATTGGCGAGCGCCCGGTACCCGTTGGCCAGCTCGAGGAGAGTCACCTCGCCATTGCCGAGGGCCAGGCCGAGGCCGTAGTGATCGGGCCGCCGGTCGAGACTCGCAAAGCCGGCCCGATGAAGGACCCCCAACACCGGCGCCACCCCGAGGCTCGACGCCAGCTCGACGGCCGGGACGTTGTAGCTCGAGCCTAACGCCTCGCGGATCCGGACCGGCCCCCGATACCGGCGATCGTAGTTCCGCGGAGCGTATGGCCCCGACGCGGTCCGATAGACCGTGGCGACGTCGGCCAAGACGCTGGCGGGGGTGTAGCCCTGGTCGAACGCGAGCCCGTACAGGAACGGTTTGAGGGTCGACCCCGGCTGTCGTGGCGAGGTGACCATGTCGACCTGCCCCGACTCGGGCCCGAAGAAGTCGGCCGAACCGACCCAGGCGAGGATCTCGCCGGTCCGGTTGGCCAGCGCCACCACCGCCGCCTGCTCGGCTCCATAGGCCCGAAGCTGGCCGACGGCATGACGAACCTCAGCCTCGAGCGCCCGCTGGAGCGGGAGGTCGAGGGAAGTCCGGGCTCCGGCAGCGCTCCGGAGGCTATCGGACCGACGGAGCAACCAACTGGTGAAGTGCGGCGCCTGGAACGGCGCACCCGCTCCCGCCCCGAAGACTGGCTCGTTTCGAGCCCGGCCAATTTCCTCGGCAAGCGCGGTCCGGCTCCGGGCCAACCGGTCGAGCACCACGTCGCGACGGCGCGCCGCGGCCGCCAACGACACCAGCGGATTGTCCCGACTCGGCGCCTGGGCGAGTCCAGCCAGAAGCGCCGCCTGACCGAGGCTCAGGTCGGCGGCCGAAGCGCCGAAGTAGAGCCGGGCGGCGGCTTCGACCCCGACGGCGCCCTGGCCGAGCGGCACCCGGTTCAGGTATTGCTCGAGCAACTGCTGTTTCGAGAGGTGAAGATCGAGCCGGACCGCCCAGGCCAGCTGGCCGAGCTTGCCACGCCAGTTCCGGGGCGTTCCGCGGAGGAGGCGGGCCAGCTGCATCGAGATGGTCGAGGCACCGGACACGATCCGCCGACGGCCGAGATTCTGCCGGGCGGCCCGGGCCACGGCCAGGGGATCGACGCCGTGATGGAGCCAGAACCGGCGATCCTCCGCGGCCACGAAAGCCACCAGCAGATCGGGATCGAGCGACGCGAGCGACCGCCATCGCTGCCGGCTACCATCGTCCGCCCGGGTGGCGCGAAGCACCGCCCCGTCCCGAGCCCGGATCACCACCCCGTCATCGTCGGGTGGCGCCAGCAGCGCCGGGTCGAACGGACGGGCCGCCCAGATCGCGCCGAGGACGCCTAACGCGCCCGTGGCCCGGACCAGCCGCCGGATCGGGCCCGGTCGGACTCGGGTTCGATAGGTCATCGCGACCGGGCCCGCACCACGAAGGTGCCGCCATCACTCCGCCCGTACACCGACGGATTGTACATCTCCTCGGCATGGGCCTGCGGCTTCCGGAAGGTGCCCGGCGTGGTGGCCCGCGCCAGATAGGTGGCGGTGTAGCTCCCGCCCCAGAGCGCCCGGGCCGAGTAGATCACCCGGTCGTCCCGCAGTTCGCGATGGTCGAACGGCGACCACCAGCCGCTGTCCCAGGAGCCGAACAGCCACCGCGGCGCGTTCGGTTCACCCTCCGCGCCCTCTCCCTCGGCCGGCTCACTCTGCCCGGGGCCGCCCGGACCGCCCACCGTCTTGAGACTCAGGTCGATGGCCTCGAGTCCGGCCGGCAACGGATCGTCGAGGATCACGAACGAGCGCTCCGCCGGCACCGTGACCCGGAGCCGGACCCGCACCAGGTCTCCCTCGACGGCACTCGTCACCGGCTGACCGGTCCGGTAATCCTCGTACCACCGCTCCACCTGAATGCCACGATCGGTCGGATCGACCGGGATCGTCTTCGGGGTTTCCCGGAGCGTTAGGAAGAAGAATCCAGCGGACCCCGGCCCCGAACCGACCACGTCGAGCGCCACCGGGCCAACCGGTTTGCCGCCGAGCAGGGCCGCGAGTGTCACCGTCGAGTCACCCCGCACCGCGGTGGGCGATGACGCGAAGACGACCCTGCCGTTGGCCCGGATCTGGAACGCTCGCCGCTCGGTGGCCGGGAATCGCCGCTGCCACGCGTCGGTTGCCCGCACCGCCGCGGCGATATCCTGGGTATTCCACCAATGGGGCCTCCCCGCCGCGCGACCCCGAGTCACCACCGCCTCGAGCAACGGCGCCAGCAGCGGATGAGAGGGTTCGACGACGAGCGTCGCCAGGAGGAGATTGGCCGGCGTCCGCACCGCCGAGGCAAAGTAGAACCGGCTCCGGAGGGAATCCGGGAGGACCGCGGCCCGCCCCTCGACGGTGACTTGGGCCCAGAGGGGCTCGAGTATTCGCCGGGCGCCCCGAAGATCCCCACCGCGGGCGAGGGTGATCGCGAACTGCATCCGGTCGTCGGGGGCGAGTTGCCCGAGGCGCCGGAACAGATCATTCTCGACCGCTCGATTCCGCTTCCCGAACCGGCTCAGGTACTCGACCACCGCCACCCGCTCGGCCAGTCCGGCCCGGACGTCGGTGTCCCGAATCGCCACCGACAGCGCCATCCCTTCCTGCCGTTCGAGCGAAGCCGTCAGATAGTCGGCGATCCCCGTCAACACCGCGTCGCGGATCGGAACCCCGGCCGCCTTGGCCTCGATGAGGACGGCGCCCGCGGTGGCCGTCATCCACGGGCTCGACCAATCGGTGGCACTCCACAGTCCGATGCCGCCGTCATCCCGCTGGCGGCGGACCAGCATGTCGACCGCGCGCTGGATCTGCGCTCGGAGCCGAACCGTGTCGCCGGCCTCGGCGCCGGCCTGTTTCCGGGCGCGGTAGAGCGCGATGAGCGGCAGGGCCACGCTGCTGACTTGCTCGCTGCAGAAATAGGGATAGACCCGCAGCTCGTCGGCAAAGCCCCGCAGCAGCGCGCTCGGGGAACTGCCGAGATTGAGGGTGACCTCGGACCGGGTTGGATCGGCGTTCGGATCGACGGCCAGGGACACCCGGATGCTGTCGGTCACCACGCCGGCCACGGTTTCCAGTCGAGGCCGGAACGCGGCCCGGATCGGAATCCCGAGGCGAACGGCGTCGCGATCACCCGCGCCGGCGACGTCGAAGCGGAACACGGCGCTGTCGCCAGGCTGGCCCCGGAAGTCGAAGCGCACCTCTCGACCGCGCCCGGCCTCGAGCGTGGCGCTGCGCGCGGCCGGCCCCGCGAGCGTGACGCCGGTGGCCTGCGCCTTGACCTCGACCGACGGGGTTCCGCCGGTACGATGATTGACCACGACCCCGGCCGTGAACTCGTCGCCCGGACGGACGAAGCGGGGTAACGCCGCGCGAGCGAGCAACGGCCGAGTCACCAGCATCGGCGACTGGGCGTTGCCGTAGCGATCGCCGGCCGTCACGGCCACCGCCATCACCCGGAAGGTGGTGAGATTGTCCGGCAGTTTGACTCGAGCCACGGCCGTGCCGGAGGTATCAGCCACCACCGAGCCGAGGAAGAATGCGGTGGTGCGGAACCGGGAGCGGAGAATCTCCGATTCGCCCTCACCGCCGCCACCGCCCGCGTTGCGGCCCTTGTCTCCCTGGGGCACTTGGGGCGCCACGGTGGAAAGGTTGCTGCCGAGCCGAAGACCGAGCCCCCGCGGCTGGTAGAGCAGATCGATCGGATCCGGCGTCCGGTAACCGGTCAGGGAGAGGACGCCCTCGTCGACGGCCCACAGCGTCACCTCGCCACGGGTGCCGCGGCCGCCATCGCGCAACGAGGCGGTGATGACTGCCTGGTCGCCGGGTCGATATTCGGCTCGGTCGGCGGCGAGTTTCACCTCGAGGCGCTTCCGTTCGGGCGTGACCCGAACCTCGGCGTACCCGACGCGCATGGTGGGACGGCCCGGATCATCGAGCGGCCCCGGCTTGGCGCTCCGGCCCCGGGCCACCACGATCGACACGAACGCGTTCGGGCTCCAGGCCTCGGTTACCGGCAGCTTGAGGGTGGTGGCGCCATCAGTAATCGTGAGCCGGCGTTGCTCGATGACCCCTTCGCGTTCGACGGTGACCCACGCCTCGGCGTTGGTGAAGGGCGACGCGAACAGCACCGTGGCCGTGTCGCCAACCGAGTACCGGCTCCGATCCGGCACCACATCCATCTTGAATTGCTGCTCGTCGGCCCACGGCACCCAACCGGGCCCCGTCACCCACCGATAGAAGCTCGTCGTCACCTCGCGTCCCGCTGGATCGGTGGCCTGGAACAGCACGTGATAACTCCCGGCCTGACGAGGCGAGAGCGCGCACCCGACCGGCTGACCGGCGGTCCGCACCGTGCACCGGTCGACGGTATCGGACACCCACTCCCCGACCAGTTCCGAAAATCCGGCCGTTTCCCGGCGAACCTGATGCCACTCCCGGCGGATCAGATACCCGCGCACCGCCACGTCGGCCACCCGCCGGCCATCCGGGCGGACGGCGATCAGGTCGACGGACTGCGGATCGCCGGCTTTCCAGAAATAGGTGGTGGCGGTGGGACGAGCCCCGACGTACCAGGCGGTTGGATGGACCACGATCCCGGCGGTTCCGAACACGCTCTGCCGGTTCACGTCGGTGACGGTGGCGTCGACATAGACGCGGGCGGGCAGGGCCGGGTTGGCCAGGGTCAGCTGTGCGTGGACGGCAAGCTGCCCCGACCCATCGAGCGAATCGGCCCGCGACTCCGTGACGGCCGTGGCGCTCCGACCGCTCCATTCCTCCCACCACCAGCTGCGGGCGGCCACGTAGAAGCCGTCGGTGTTGGGAATCACGAGATCCCACGGCTCGATCGTTCGCTGGCGGATGCTCCAGGCAACCCGGGCCCGTGCCATCGGCGCCCCGAAGAGGTAGCGCGCCCCGATCGTGGCACGCAGCGAGTCCCCGTTCAGGCGGGCCGCCGTGTCAGCCACCACATCGACCAGGAACTCGGGTGCCCGGTACTCCGCCACCCGATAGGAGGCCCGGCTGATCTCCTGCCAGGCGCCTTCCCGTCGAAGACTCACCGTCACCGCGTACTGGCCCAGGGGCGCGTCGGGCGGCAATCGCAGGGTCGGCGCCACCGTGCCGAAGGTCGACGGCGGGAGGACCCGCTCCCGAAGCACGCCGCCATCCCGGTCCTCGAAGGCCACCCGAACCGAGTCGGTCCGAGCCGGCACCGCCAGGCTGCCGAGGGAGCCGGTCCGGGCAATGACCTTGGCAAAAACCGAGTCGCCCGGTCGGTAGATCCCGCGCTCGGTGAACACGGCGGCCGCGATCGGGAACCGGTCGGCGCCCCAGGCGCTCGACACGTTGAACTGCCACGGGCTCAAATCCGGATCGTATTGGTTGACGCCCACCAGCGCCCGATCGGAGCCGAGGCGGGCCTCGACGTACCCTTCGAAGGAACTCTCGTCGCTTTCGTCATCGGCGGCCGGCGCGGGCCGGCGTTTGACGCCCGTAAACCGGAACAGGCCCCGGGCGTCGGTGGTGCCCTGCGCCAGGAGTCGCCGCCGGCCATCCCGGACCCGGACGGTGGCGCCCGGTCGCGGCTTGCCGTCACTCACGCCGGTGACCCACACGGTCCCTTCTTCGGCGCCGATCTTGGCGTGGATGCCAAGATCGGTGATCTGGACCAGCGCAATCGGCTGGTACTCCTCGGGCAGGACCTCGCCGCCGTCCCGCCGTGGGCGGGGCAGTCGGGCGCTGGTGACCTTGACCGCGAAGAGCGTTCCGGCGCTTGGGGCGCGGGCATCGGGTGTCGGGAATGGAACGCCGTATACACCATGCCGGTCCCGAGGGGCGCCGACCGGGAACCGCCGCCTCGTGGCCTTGGCGCCGAGCTTGACCCAGTCGTCACCCCAGGAATACCAGGAACGCGAGAGCAGCCTCGCTTCGAGCGATTCGGGCACCGCCGCGGTCAACACGTCGATGGTATCGACGTTGACGTAGGTCACCGGCAACGTGCGGGGACCGGACCGCTCGATGGTCAGCCGTCCGCTGGTGTAGGAGACTTCGGGTCCAAATCCGGTCGTGACCACGGTGCCCCGCGGGTTGCCGTCGAGCCGCTGGCCAAAGACGTCGGTAAGGGCGGGATCCACGTCGATCAGGTACCCGGTCCGCGGCTTGAGGTCGGCCCAGAGGGTCCATTGATCGCGAACATCGGTGGTGTCCGACACGGTGAACGTCAGGGTCGGGCGAACCCGGACGTGCCGGAGCACGTCGGCGCCACGGACCGGAGTGGTGAACGACACCTGGATCGGGCCTGCTGGGCACACGGGGCCGCTCGAGCAGCGGGTCGAGTCGATCCGGAAGGCCCCGTAGGTCGCAAACGGATACCGCTGGACTTCTCCGGGGCGCGCCAGGTCGAGCGACTGTGGCACCACCAGGGCCGCGTCGCATCCGAGCGGGAGCGGCTCGGTCGGGGCCACGGTCACCAGGCGACGGAGCCCGTCGGCCGAGCGGTCCCGATCCCAGCCGCCCGCTTCCCGGAAGCGCCACGGCGCGGAATCGGGAATGGCGGTCAGTCCGGTGACCCGGAGGGGGATCGACCCCCGGCGGGCGCAAGTGGTGCTGAGTTCGACATAGACGAGTCGGTCGATCAGGTCGGACTCGACCGGGGCGGAGATTGCCAGCAGGAACGGTTGATTCGGCGTCAGGAACCGGGAGGTCTCGCCGGGACCAACGGGAAGGCCCGCCAGCACCGTCGGGCCGCCGACCCGGAATCCGAACCGGTACGGCTCGGACAGCCGGCTGCCGTCGAGGGCGGCAAAGGTCGGATTGACGGTGATCTGGTAGCGAGTACCGGGTGCCAGCGGGCCGGCCGGTCGGACCCTGAGTGTGACCGGGTCACGCCATTCGATCGTCCCCGCAATCGCCGGGGTGATCGAGAGGATCCCGGCCGGATCCACCGTCCGATCCAGCGACCCGGCCACCGGCCGGTCGAACGTCACGGTGATGACGGCGTTGGGCGGGGCGTCGGGGTCCGGGGTCGTCCGGATCACCCGGAGCGCGGGGGCCACATCGGCGGCGAGGGCGGCGACGGTAACGAAAAGGGCGGCGCGGAGCGACAGCATGGCCCATCCGGGTTGGGATCCACAGGCAAGGTAAACGGCGCGGCCGGCTCTGGGCCAACAGCGCCTAAGTTGTTATTTTAGCGCAGGTTTGGACACATTTGGCTCATCGGTGGGTCGGCTCGGGAACCCCGGCTGTCAGGGAATCCCGACATTTTGACCCGATTTGCCATCTGCAAGTCGTTACACATCATTGTGTTATGGTATTCCGGCCTGGTCGGAGCGGGTCCGGATTGGGGCGGGTCACCTAGAATGAGGGAGCTAGCATCGATGCGAAAGATCCTCCTGTTGGCGGGTGCCATGGCGGCGGCGATGCCGGTCGCGGCGCAGGAGAAGGGCACCGTCGAAATCGGCGGGTTCGGGCGTTTCACCCGGTACGACGGCAGCTTCAGCGTCTCCAACAAGCGAGAGAACAGTTACGGGTTCGGTGGCCGCCTCGGCTACTTCCTGAGCCCCAAGTTCTCGCTCGAGACCGACGCGTCGTTCAATGCCACCGACCTCGAGAACTACTTCACGGGGCAGGTCAGTTCGCCGATCCGGTACTGGCCGATCCACCTCCGGGGGATGTTCCACGCGCCTCTCGGCAACAAGTGGAACTTCCTGATCGGCGCCGGGCCGGTCATGAACCACTTTGGCAACTCGAACAACGCCACGGTCAAGACGATCTTCGGGAAGGATTTCGGGGTCGGCGGCTTGGTCGGTCTTCGCTACAAGGTCAACAACTGGCTCTCGCTCCGCGGCGATGGCACGCTCGATCTGATCGGAAGCCCCCGCAACGGTAGCGACGAGGTCCAGGCGCTCGGTCCGGCCGCCGCCGTCGGCGACCCGAGCTCGAACACCCACCTGGGTGCTCAGCTCGGCCTCTCGATCTATCCCAATTCGAAGTGCACCAAGCGGCTCGACGCGATCGACCTGATGCCGAACACGGCCAGCGTCCAGACGGGCCAGGCGGTGAACTTCAACGTCACCGGCCGGCTCTGCGACGGTTCCTCGACCAGCCCGCAGGTGACGTACGCGGTGTTGCCGAGCGGGACCATCGGCCCGAACGGGGTATTCAGCTCCAACACCGCCGGAACCTACCGGGTCGTGGCGCGGACCCTGAACGGCAAGCTGGCGGACACCTCGACCGTCACGGTGACGGCTCCGCCCCCGCCGCCGCCCCCGCCGCGGCTCTCGCGGATCGAGATCAGCCCGAAGGGCTCGAATCTCAAGCTCGGCGAATCGGCCACCTACGCCGTGACCGGCTACTGGTCCGACGGGAACAGCCGCCCGATGCGGGCCGACGAGTGCTCGGTCTCGGCCGAGGGCAACCCGACGGCGTCGGGCTGGACCTACAGCTGGAGCCGGAGCGGCGACTACGGCGTCACCGCGACCTGCAGCGGGAACTCGGATCGGGCCACCGCCACCGTCCGCGGCCTCAGTGTCGTCCTCCGGGCGATGTTCGGCACCAACAAGTACAATGAGGCTTCCGCCGTCGATCGGATGTCGCTCGACCAGGTGGCCGAGAACATGAAGACCGATCAGACGATCCGGGTCTACATCGACGGGCACACCGACTGGCGGAACTCGGTCAAGTACAACGCCTGGCTGTCGCAGAAGCGGGCCGAGTTCATTCAGCGGGAGCTGGTCAAGCGTGGCATCGACAAGGCTCGGACCGTGGTTCGTGCCTTCGGCGAGTGCAAGCCGGCGACGGACAACGGGACCGAGGAAGGCATGGCCCAGAATCGTCGGGTCGAGCTGAACCAGATCGAGACGGCGTCACCGGAACCGGCGGGCACCTGCGCCGAGACCGGTCCGGCCGGCGCCAGCAAGATCGGCCGCCCCGGGGAGTGAGTCCCGCGGGGTAGCACGTGAAAATGGAACGGGGCCGTCGCGAGACGGCCCCGTTCTCTTTTTGCTCGGCCCAGCGCTTCAGGGCCGATCGGGCGCGGGGACCTCGAACTCGCCGGTCTCGAGGGTCCCGACCTCGACTTCCGGCGGGGGCGGTTCCACCCGCACCGGCCACCGGATCAGCACGACGCCGGTCAAGCTCACCAGGGCACCGATCATCATCTTGGCGGTGACCGTCTCGCCGGCCAGGGCCCAGCCGAGGGCTACGGCTACCAGGGGATTCACGTAGGAAGACGTGCCCACGATTTCCGGGGTGGTGACCCGGAGGAGATAGGTGAACGCCGTGAAACCGATCACGCTCCCGAAAATGATCAGATAGCCGAGGGCCAGCCACGACGAACGGCTCACCTGGTCGAGGTGGGCCCGATGTCCTTCCCCGGTCACCAACGCCACCACGGCCAGCTGCGCCCCGCCGCCCAGCATCTTCATGCTGGTGGCCATGGCCGGTCCCGCGGCGAGATGATGCCGGTGCGCGTAGACCGAGCCGGTTGCCCAAGCCAGCGACGCCAGGACCAGAGCGGCCACACCCAGCAACGACACCGCCCCGCTCGATTCGCCAACGTTCGGAGAGGCCAGCAGCACCAGTCCAACCATCCCGAGCCCGATCCCGACCAGGACCCGGACCGGTGGGCGCCGCCAGCCGTTGAGACCGCTCTCGATCAGGACCGTCCAGATCGGCGACGTCGACGCCAACAGCGCGGTCCGACCCGAAGGAACATGCTGCTCGGCCCAGACGACGAGCCCGTTCCCGAAGACGAAGAAGAGAGCACCCAGGAGCATGGCCGTCCGCCAGACTCGCCACCCCGGGATGGCCTCTTTCTGCCAGCGCGCCAGCAGAAAGAGGATGGCACCGGCCGCGAGGAATCTGGTGGCGGCCAACGTGAAGGGCGGGATCGTCTCGATCCCGATCTGGATCCCGAGGTAGGTCGACCCCCAAACCAGGTAGATCGCCGCGAATGACCAGAAGACCTTGGTCGGGTCGCGTTTGACCGTCACGGGGCGGGCGCCCCGGACGATTCGTCAGGGCGGATGATGAGCGGCATCTCCTCGGTGAACCCGCTCTGGGTGCCGGCGGGAACGAACTCCTGCCGGTACATCCGGAGGATCTCGAAGAAGTACGACAGCGCCAACGGCCCGACCAGCAGACCGAGGAGCCCGAAGTAGCTGACACCGGCAATGGCGCCAACCAGGGTGATCAGCGGGTGCACCTGGGCAAAGCGGTTGAACACGAGGGGCCGGAAGATGTAGTCGATGACGGCCGTGGTCAGCAGGCTCCACACCGCCAGGAAGGCCGCCGCCCCCGGCCGGCCGCTCACGATCAGGACCGCCACCCCCGGCACCCAGATCATCCCGCTGCCGACCACCGGGAGGACCGCAAAGACCACCGTGACGACCCCCCAGAAAAGCGGGTCGCCGAGCCCGGTAAAGGTGAAGCCGAGGGCCATCGACATCCCCTGGGCCGCGGCCGTGAGCCCGGTCCCGATAACCGTCGAGATGGCGATGGCCACGAATCGCTCCCGCAACACGTCCGTGTTCTTGGGCGAGAACGGGATATAAGGCCGGACGGCCTCCCAAACGCCGTCAGGGTTGAGCAGCAGGTAGTACAGGCCGAACAACGCCAGCAAGACGTTGATCGAGAGCCGGGTGACGGTGCCGAGGAGCGCGAGCGCGTTGCCGCCAAGCCAGGCCACCAGGGTCTGCCCGAGACGGACGATTTCGCGGCCCACGTCGAAGGGACCGATCTGGAGCGCCTGGACTCGATCGAGCAGGGGGCCCGTCATGACGGTGCCGGCTATGCTCTGCGCCTGTCCCACGATCAGGCTCAGAATGGAGATCCCCGGAAGGACGACCACGAGGATGGTCAGGATGATGACGGTGCCCGCCGCCCAGCCGGGCTTGAGCCACCGGGCCAGCCAGCGATGGATCGGGGCCAGCACCACGTACAGCACCGGCACGGCAATCAGCCCCGTCGCGTAGGGGGCGAGGGCAATCGTCAGCCCGACCGCGAGCAGCGCGAGGACGAGGGCGGCCCGCTGGTGGCGGGAGTCGAAAAAGGCCATGGGAAGGCCTAAGAGTACGGAGTGGGCGGGACGCTGGTCAACCGGTGCCGGCCCCTTCTATCCTTCAGGCTCCTCACCCGCTCCCCCGAGAGCCTGACGCCTGATGAGCTCCGCGGCCGAACACCCGTCGCACCTTGCCGCCTGGCATGCCACCGAGCCGCTCCTCGTGAGCGACTCGGAACGGGTGAAATTCGCCAATCAGGCCTTCGCGGACCTGGTCGGCGTCCCGCTCGACGACATCGTCGGGCGCGGGGTCGACCAGATCATCACGATTCTCGACGAGCCGATGGTCCTCGAACGGCTCCGGAGCGCGCTGCGTCAGCATCAGCCCTTCCGGGGCGAAGCGAGTTGTCACACGGCCGCGGGCGGCACCGTCCCAGTCGACCTCAGCGTCATCCCCGTCGGCGACGCGGCCACCGAGCTGTTCGTGGTGTCGGCCCTCGACCTCCGGCGTCAGAAGCGGATGGAACATCAGCTCTGGCAGTCGCAGCGACTCGATGCCGTCACCCAGCTGGCCGACGGGATTGCCCACGAGATGAACGAGGCCATCCAGGTCATCAGCGGCTACCTCGGTCTTGCTGCCCTCGAGAGCGGCCGCCAACTCGGCCGGGGCGATCTGGCCGCCATCGAACGAGCCTCGAAACGGGCCTCGACCCTGCTGTCGGAGCTGCTTGAATTTGCCCGCCGCCGGCCGGCCACCCGGGGTCCCATCGATCTCAACACCATCATCAGGCAATGGGAAGACCTGATCCAGGCGCTGATCGGGACCCACCTCCGCTTCATCGTCGACCTGGCCCGCGACGTTCCGCCTATCCACGGGGACAAAGGCGAGCTGCAGCAGATCCTCATCAATCTGGTGACCAACGCCCGGGACGCCATGCCGGAAGGCGGCACCCTGACGATCACCACCCACACCGTGGCTCCGGACCGGCTGATCACCAGCGAGGTCCTGGATGACAGGCTCGGCACCTATCTGGTGCTGACGGTTACCGACACCGGAGTGGGGATGACGCCGGAAACGAAGGCCAACCTGTTCCAGCCGTTCTTCACGACCAAGGGCAAAGAGGGCACCCGCGGGCTCGGCCTCGCCACGGTTCAGGAAATCGTCCGCGAATCGGGCGGCCTGCTTTGGGTCCGGAGCCGGCCGGGTCAGGGCACGGCGGTGGAAATCCACTTCCCCACCCTGCCCCAGCCGACCGAAACACCCCTGCCGGCCGCCGCTCCCGCCCCGCCAGGTCGAGGGCACGAGACCGTGCTGCTCGTCGACGACGATCCCGGCGTCCGCGTGGTGGCAAGCCGCGGGCTCGAGCAGTACGGGTATCGAGTCCTCACGGCGGCCAGCGCCGCCCAGGCTACGACGCTGGCGGCGGAACGGGGGAACGAAATCGGTCTCCTCGTCACCGATATCATGATGCCGGGGCAACGGGGGCCCGGCCTGGCGCAGGAGCTGGTGGCCGACTGGCCGCATCTCCGAGTCCTGTTCATTTCCGGGTATCCGGGCGACGACGAATCGGATCTGGTGAGACGGGCCCCCTATCTGGGCAAACCGTTCACCCCCGACGAGTTGGCCCGAGCGGTCCGGTCGGTGTTCGATGGCTGATCGCCGCCTGGGGCTCGTGGCCGCGGCCCTGGCGCTGGCCGGGTGCGACTCGGCCGCGCCGGGACCCGGCGGCCTCTCGGCCGACCTGGCCATCGTCCCGGTCTTTGCCACCCCAGCGAGCGTGGCGGTCCCGATCGATCAGGTCCGAATCCTGATCGGACGTCCCACCGCCCGGGGCACGCCCGAGGTGGTTCTCGACTCGGTGGTAGCGTTTCCGGCCGGCGCCGCGCAACTGACGCTGCGGCTCCGGATCGCGCTCAAGGCCCGGATCGAGCGCCTCGGCTTGGCGGTGGACCTGCGGGTCGGTACGGTGCCGTATTACCGCGCCGCCGACAGCGTCACCGTCACCGCCACCGGGAGCGGACCGACCGCCACGCCGACCCTCACCTTCGGATATGTCGGCCCCGGCGCGGAGATCACCACCCTCCGGATCGCGCCGCGGGACAGTCTCCTCAGCTTCGGCGACTCGCTCCGTTTCCGGCTCGTCGCCACCAACGCGCAGAATCAGCCCGTCACCGGTTTTCCGGTAACCTGGTCGACCACCGACACCCAGGTCGGCATCACCGATCTGGGCGCGTTGCTGGCGCCGGCGCGGCGGGTATCGATCCTGGTCATCGCCACCTTGCCGAGCGGCGTCGCGGACTCGGTGAACCTCACGTTCCTGGCCAAGGCGATAGCGGCCGGCGTCGTGGCCGGCAACGGGCAGACCGGGGTGCCGGGAGGCGCCCTTCCGGTTCCGCTCCGGGTCGTCGTCAAAGCGGCGGAGTCACTGCCGGTGGCGGGGGTGGCGGTCCGGTTC
>CADEGB010000079.1:10457-14375 GCA_902826755.1 uncultured Gemmatimonadota bacterium | reverse complement strand
CGCCCGCAACGTGGTCCGGTTTCATCCCAGCCGGACACCGCGGGAATATCTGACCGATCTTCCGGCGGGAGACCGCCGCCGCGCCGACCTCCACCAGCTGGTCGACGAGTTGTACCGGTACGCGTTCGGGGGAACCGGGTGCGGACCCGAGCAGTTCGAAGGTTGGCGGACGCGGGCCTCGACGGAGCGTTATGCGTCCAGCACGTAGCCTCTTGGCCGGGGTCGCGGCGGTCACCGTCCTGGGCGCCCTGGTGGCCACGCTCGGTTCCCGGAATCGACCGACCTCGGCGGCCGACCGCCGCGCCTCGACCCTCCTGACCGAACCGAACGGTGCCCGGGCCTACGCCGACGCGCTCGAACGGCTCGGCGTTCGCCTGGAACGGATGCGGCAGTTCCAGCTCGGCCGGATCGGTGGCGATTCGCTGCGGACGGCGCTGATCGTGCTCGACCCGACGGTGCCGTTGTCGCCCTCCCAGGCCGTCGATCTCACGGAGTTGCCTGGCCGGGGCGTGTCGCTCATGGTCGTCGGATCGGGGGCCGCTGCGGCGCTCAGGTGCTTCGGCTACTCGCCGGATCGGCTCGAAGATTCCGTCGCCGTGGTCGTGACGGGTGCCAACGCCGACTCGGCTCCCCGCGTCGGGGCCGTGCTGAGGGAAACCGGAGTGGCCGAGGTCGTCGACTCGAGCGGAATGTTCGACGCCACCATCGCGGTGTGCCGGGTGCCGGACATGCGGTCCGTGGACACGCTCGCCATGGCCGGCGGCCGACCGGTGGCGCTTCGACTCCGACCGGACCAAGCCGAGGGCGACGTCGTCGTGGTCAGCGACGTGGGGCTATTCCGGAACCGGACCCTCCGGGTGACGGCGGCCGGCCCCATGGTGCTCGGTTGGGTGGCGGGGCGCTACGACCAGGTGTGGTTCGACGAGGTGCATCACGGGTTCGTGACGGGCGGCTCGCTCGCGGCCTGGACGATCCGGTGGAGTCGTGAATCGCCATGGGGATGGCTCGGCTGGCATGTCGCGATCGTGGGGCTGCTGGCCCTCGTGGCCGGCGCGATTCGATTCGGGCCTCCCCAACCGGCTCTCGACCGGCGCCGCCGGTCGGTGGCGGAACACGTCCGAGCCCTGGCGCTCGCGCTCCGCGCCGCGGGCGGCCATGGCGTGGCTATCGGCTTGATGGTCGGCGGGCTTCGTCGCCGCCTGACCGTGGGTGGTCGGTCGACGGGTGACTGGCGCGCCTGGCTCGACGGATTGGTGGCGCGGGCCCCGAACCGCCGGCTGGCGGAACTCGGGGCCCGCTTGCAGGGGTTCGATCGCGGCCGCGCCTCGGAGGCCGAGGTGCTGGAAACGGCGCACATCGTGGAGGATATGTGGAAAGAGCTGGGGAGCTGAGGGAAGACGAGGTGACCCGGGCCGCCGAGCGCGCGCGGTCCGTCATCGGCGCGCTCGAGCGGGTGGTGCTCGGCCAATCCGCCGCGGTCAGGGAGTGTGTCCTGGCGCTGCTGGCGCGAGGGCACGTCCTGCTCGAAGGTCCGCCGGGGACAGCCAAGACCCTCCTGGTCCGGACGCTCTCGCGGACCCTCGGTTTGTCGTTCCGCCGGATCCAGTTCACGCCGGATTTGATGCCGGCGGACATCACCGGGATCAACATGATGAGCGGCAACGGATTCGCCTTCCGGCCCGGACCGCTCTTTGCCGACCTGGTCCTTGCCGACGAAATCAACCGGGCCCCTGCCAAGACCCAGGCCGCTCTGCTCGAGGCGATGCAGGAACGGACCGTCACCGTCGACGGCGAGTCGCACCGCCTGTCCGACGCGTTCTCAGTGTTCGCCACCCAGAACCCGATCGAGTTCGAAGGGACCTATCCGCTTCCGGAGGCCGAACTCGACCGCTTCCTGATCAAGTGTCAGCTTGGCTACCCGGCCGTCGCCGCGGAGCGGGGACTCCTCGATCGGGTGCTCGGTGGATTCGATCCAGCGGCCCCGGCCACCTTCGGGGTCGAGCCGGTGCTCGATGGGTCGGGCCTCGCCGGCCTCCAGGCCGCCACCGCCAGGGTTCGGGCGGAGGGCGCCCTCCTCGACTACGTCACGGCGTTGGTGCGGGCCACCCGAGAGGCACCCGCCTTCACGTTGGGCGCGTCGCCCCGGGCCACGGTGGCGCTGCTTCGGATTGCCCAGGCCGCGGCGCTGGTCGAGGGGCGCGGCTTCGTCGTGCCGGACGACGTGAAGACGCTCGCAGCGCCGGTGCTTCGCCACCGGGTGGTGGTCGCGCCCGAATTGGAGCTCGAAGGCGTCACCGCGGATGCCGCGCTGGCCACGGTGCTCGATCGGATCGAGGCCCCCCGGACATGATGGTCCCGTCGCGCCGCTGGCTCCTCGGCGCGGTCGTCGTCGGGTTCGTCGCCCCGATCGCGATCTGGGTGCCGGCGATGGCGGCGGTGTGGCTTTCGCTGTCGGCGCTGTGGGCGGGGGCGCTGATTCTCGATCTGATCCGGGTGGCCGGCTTTGCCTGGGACCAGCTCGAGATCGAACGGATCGGATCGGCGGCCCTGTCGATCGACCGTCCGCTGCCGGTCCGCTATCGATGGGCCCACCCCGACGGCGGCACGCTGTGGATTCGGGAAACCTCGTCTCCCCTGGTGGCGGAAGCCGGCGCGGATCGGGTGATCGTCCTGCGAGCGGGCCGGGACCTGGTCGAGGAGCGGATCCACACTCCGGTGCGGCGCGGGCGGACGTCCGGGTGGCGGTGCGACCTCCGGCTCGGGTCGCCCTGGGGACTCGGCTGGTGGCAGGCCCGCCGCGAGGTCGACTGGGCGTTGACCGTCTACCCTCGGCTTCGGACCGCCGCGATCGAGCAGCTACCGTCGCTGAGTCGACTGAGACAGGAAGCTGGCCTTCGGCAGGTTCGGCGTCTTGGCGAGGGGCGCCTGTTCGAGAGCCTGCGCGAATGGGTGCCAGGCGACGAGATCCGAACGGTCGACTGGAAGGCAACGGCCCGCCGGGGGAAGCTGATCGCGCGCCAGTACGAGGACGAGCGGCGACAGCGCGTGCTGCTCGCGCTCGACGCTGGCCGGATGCTGACCGCGGAGACGGACGGTCGGGCCCGGCTCGAAGACGCGATCGAGGCCATCGCGCAGCTCGCCTACCGGGCGGTCGGGCTCGACGATGACGTGGGCCTTCTGGTGTTTTCGGACGGGATCGACCACTACCTGCCGCCGCTCCGGGGTCGTCGGGCACTCCGGGCGGTGCTCGATGTACTGGCGGTGGTCGAGGGCAAACTGGTCGAGCCGGACTATCCCAAGGCCTTCGCGTTCTTGGCGGCGCAAACCAGGAAGCGGGCGCTTACCGTGGTGTTCACCGACGTCATCGACCGGTTCGCCAGCGAGGCGTTGCTGGCGCAGGTGGGTCGGCTGCGGCCGCGCCACGTGCCGGTCGCCGTCACGATTCGCGACGTCGCCCTCGAGCGGTTGACGACGGGGCGGGTGGGTGAGGTCGAGCAGGCGTTCGAGCGAGCCGCCGCGGAGCACCTCCTCCAGGTCCGCGCCGAGGCCTTGGCGGACCTGCGAGGGCAGGGGGTCGTCATCGTGGACGCCCATCCGGACGCCGTGGCGAGGAGCGTGGTCGACTGCTATC
Organism: uncultured Gemmatimonadota bacterium; assembly: GCA_902826755.1. GTDB lineage: Bacteria > Gemmatimonadota > Gemmatimonadetes > Gemmatimonadales > GWC2-71-9 > SHZU01. Next base: position 10,744 of record CADEGB010000079.1, on the reverse strand, counting down.
ACCGGCTGAAACGGCGGGCCCTGATCTGAGGTGCTTGACATCCGCGGGGCCGGGCCCCGAGCTTCCCCGTCATCCATGATCAAACGCATCCTGGCCGCCGTGAGCGGCCTCCTCGTCGCCGGGGCCGGCATCTTCGCCGCCACCCAGCGAATCGGTCAACTGCCGCCGCTCGGCCCCTTCCTCGATCCGGCCGGCGGCATCTGGGCGGTTGCCCGCGCGGCCGAGCCCCTTCGTGACGAGACCGTCGCCGCCCCCATTGTCGACCAGCCGGTCCCCGTCGTCTCCTA
>CADEGB010000079.1:7445-10447 GCA_902826755.1 uncultured Gemmatimonadota bacterium | reverse complement strand
CGACACCCGCGGCGTTCCCCACGTCTACGCCGCGACCGAACTCGACGCCTACCGGGCGCTCGGCTTCATGGTGGCTCGCGACCGCCTGTTCCAGCTCGAACTCCAGACCCGGGCGGGGGCGGGCACCCTGACCGAACTGTTGGGCGCCGCGGCCCTCGACACCGACCGCGAGAGCCGGCAGCTCGGGTTCGGGCGGATGGTGGAAGACCGGGTTCGGGCCGTCGACACCGCCAGCCGAGGTTACCGCGCCGTCGCGGCCTACGCGGAAGGGGTCAACGCCTGGATCGATCGAATGCGGCCGGCGGACCTGCCGCTCGAGTACCGCCTGCTCGGCGCCACGCCAGCGCGCTGGGCTCCGGCCAACTCGTACTACCTGATGGCTCGGATGGCCCTGACCCTGGCGGAGAACGACGCGTCCCTGCTCAAAGCCCGGGCCGCCGCCGTGGTCGGGTGGCCCGCGGCCGAGGCGTTGTTCCCGCTCAACGCACCGATCCAGGAGCCGATCCAACCTAACGCGGTGGACTCGACCCGGTATGCGTTTGCCCCGATACCCGCCCCGGGCCAGAAGGACTCGACCGTGTTGTCGGCGTTGAGCGCCAGGGCAGCCTTCGATCTGGCCCTCGGGCGACTGGGGCGGTGGCGCGCCGATGAGGCCCTGGGCAGCAACAACTGGGCAGTCGGCCCGACCCGGTCGCGACTGGGTCATCCGCTGCTCGCGGGCGATCCCCACCTCGAGCTCACGCTCCCGTCCATCTGGTACCAGGCCCACCTCGTCGTCCCGGACCGCCTCGACGTGGCTGGGGTCACGCTGCCGGGCGCCCCGTGGGTCGTGATCGGTTTCAACCGCAATCTGGCGTGGTCCCTGACCAACACCGGGTCGGACGTCAACGACTTCTACGAGGAAGTGGTCGACGACTCCCTCCGGCCGACCCGGTACCGGCTCGACGGCGATTGGAAGCCGCTGGTCGTGCGGATCGAGCCCTATCGCGATCGGGCCGGTCGGACGCTCGCGGTCGACACCGTTCGATTTACTCACCGTGGTCCACTCCGCCGGGCCGATTCGATGTGGGTCTCGATGGCGTGGACGGTCTACGGCGCGGACAGTTCCGGGGTGGAGTTCCTCGGGATGGGCGCCGCTCGGACGGCGGCCGAGTTTCTCGAAGCCTCGGCCACCTACGTTGCGCCCGCGCAGAACATGCTGGTGGCCGATCGGCGGGGCACGATCGCGATCCGGTCGACTGGCCGATACCCGACCCGTCCCTACAGCGGTCGCGGCGACCTGATCCGGGACGGAACCAGTTCGGCCGCCGACTGGACCGGCAGCCTTCCGGTCGAGTTCTATCCGTTTGCGATCAACCCAGCCCGCGGTTTCCTCTCGTCGGCCAATCAGCAGCCGGTCGATCCGCTGGTGAACCCCCGTTTCCTCGGTGCCAACTGGTATTCCCCGTGGCGGGCCATTCGGATCAACCAGCTGCTCAGGGCGGACAGCTCGGTGACGGTTGAAGCGATGCGTCGCTATCAAACCGACCCGGGCAGCGCCCGTGCGGATGCGTTCCTTCCGTTCCTGCTTGGCCATGGGACGGATTCGTCGCGGCGAGCCGCCCTCCCGGCCCGGGCGCGGGAGGCGCATGCGCTCCTCGCGGAGTGGGATCGGACCTACGCGCTCGCCAATACGCGGAGTGTCCTGTTCGAGGCGGTCATGGCCGAACTCGGGCGGCGAACGTGGGACGAACTGCGCGGGTCGTCGGCGAACCCCTCCTCGGACGAGTGGAACGGGCCGCGGCCGGCGGAAGCCATCCTGGCGGGTTTGCTCCGCGACTCCACCAGCGTCTGGTGGGACGACCGGCAGACCACTGGATCGGTGGAGGGCCGGGACGAGATCATCGCGGCGGCGCTGGCGGCTGGGCTGGACTCGACGGTGGCGCGCCACGGACCGCCGGGTCCCGGGTGGCGCTGGAGCGAAGTCCACCACGCCAACATCCATCACCTGCTCCGGATTCCGGCGCTGTCGGCCACGGCCCTCCCGGTGCCAGCGGGCCCCGCCACGCTGAGCCCGTCCAGCGGGGACGGCACCAGCGGGGCGAGTTGGCGGATGGTGGTCGAGCTGGGGCCAACCGTTCAGGCGTGGGCCACGTACCCGGGTGGGCAGTCAGGCAACCCAGCCAGTCCCCATTATCGGGATTTTCTGCCCCGGTGGCTCGCCGGGGAACTCGACTCGCTGGTCGTCCCGGGGGCGCCGGAGCAGTTTCCGGCCGACCGAGTCGAGGGCCAGGTCCGATTCGTGAAAGGTCGGTAGCCATGGTCATCGTCTACTGGTTGCTGGTGCTCGCCAACGCCGCCGGGTTCGGGACCCTGGCGGTCGGGTGGTGGGCGGTACCGGTGGTGGCGCTCGTCGGCGTGCTGTTCGCGCCGCGCGGGGCCCGTCCACTGATCTCGGTACCGTTAGGTTGTGCTGTGGGGTGGGCGGCCCTCCTCCTTCGAAGCGCCCGCGCCGATTCGTTCCCGACACTCACCGCGATTCTGGCTGACGTCCTCCCCATCCCACCCGCGGCGCTGGCCGCGGCAACGATCGGCCTCGCCCTCGTCCTGGCCATCGGGGCGGCCCTGGTCGGCCACGCGGTTCGGCGGCCGCGCTCGGATCCCTAAGGCTACTGCGATCGGGTGTAGATGAGGATGGCCCCGCCGTCGTAGCCGGTTCCGAACTGGATGCTGGCGTCGGTGGCCTTGAGATAGCGGACCTCCCGGATGGTCATCGCCGGGATCTGTTTCAGCAGGTCGAGCTGACCGCGCGGCGTCCCGTCGACCACCACCTGAGGCATCGGAATCGCGTTGGAACCGAAGCTCGTTGGCCCCCGACCCCGAAGAAAGTTCGGTCGAAGCCGCTGAACGAGGTCGTACGCCGTGGTGACTTCGGTCCGAATTGGGTCGATCTCTTCGAGTGAAATCACATCCGGCCGCCGCTTCGGTTTCGACGGCGTCTTGGTTACGGTTGCGGCGGCGGG
>CADEGB010000079.1:2804-7435 GCA_902826755.1 uncultured Gemmatimonadota bacterium | reverse complement strand
ACAAGGGCAGGGCACAGCCGCAGGCCAGGACGAACAACATCAGCGTTTTCATGGGGCCTCCCCGGGGCAGTCCAAACGGATGTCCAAAAGGTACCCCGGGGTTGGTTCAGGGCGCCATCAGCCCTGCGGCTGCGGCCGATCGGGTGGATCGGCAACCCGGTGCAGGCTGTCGGCGCCGGCCCGCCCGCTGTCAGGCTCCGGGCGCGCGGCGGCGCCCAGGCGGTGGTCCGAGGCGTCGGAACGGGCCTTGTTGCCCGGGTGGTGATCGAGCGGCAGGGCCAGTCCGAGCCCGGCAATCAGGGCCGCTACCATCATCGCGATCTTCACGCGTCCTCCCGTCCCTCCCGCTGACCGGGCGCCGCCGGGCGGGGCATTCGCCCCGCCTCGGCCAGCGCGCGCCGCAGCGCGAACTCGACCTGCGAATTGAGACTGCGAAACTCGGCCGCGGCCCACCGCTGCAACGCATCGTGCAGCTCCGGGTCGATCCGGATCAGGACGGCCTTGCGCTCCGTCACGCCCCGGTCCGGCTCACGTGTAGAGGGAACCAGCGTTGACGACCGGCTGGGTCGATCGCTCGCTGCAGAGCACCACCAGCAGGTTCGAAACCATGGCGGCTCGGCGCTCGTCGTCCAGGGTCACGATGCCGCGTGTCGAGAGGAGGTCGAGGGCGTTTTCGACCATGCCGACCGCACCCTCGACGATTTTCTGGCGGGCGGCGATGATGGCCGATGCCTGCTGGCGTTGGAGCATCGCTTGGGCGATTTCCGGAGCGTAGGCCAGGTGGCTGATCCGGGCCTCGATCACGTGCATGCCGGCCTTGGCGAGCCGCTCTTGGACGTGGCCCTGCAGCATGGCGGAGACGGCGGTGGGGCTGCCGCTCAGGGACTCTTCGCCGCTCTGGTGGGCGTCATAGGGATAAGTGGTGGCCAGCTGGCGCAGCGCGGCCTCGCTCTGGACCCGGACGAAGTTCTCGTAGTCGTCCACCTCGAACAGGGCCTCCGCGGTGTCCACGACCTGCCAGACGACCACCGCCCCGATTTCGATCGGGTTGGAGTGATTGTCGTTCACCTTGAGCTTGGTCGTCTCGAAGTTCCGGACCCTGAGCGAGATCTTGCCTTTGACGGCGAACGGGTTGGCAAACCAGATGCCCGGGTCCTTGACCGACCCGACGTACTTGCCGAATAGCGTCAGGGCCTTGGCCTCGTTGGGGTTGACCACGAAGATGCCAGCCAAGCCCAACAGCGCGAGGACGAACAGGGCAACACCGCCACCAAGGGTCAGCGGGTGCTGGTTCCGGGCACCGACGATCACCACCCAGATCGATCCGGCCGCCGCGCCGAGGAGGACCAGGATCATGAGGAGGCCGTTGGCCGGTCGGACCGCGCGTTCCTTGATCATCGACGTCTGTCCAGTGGAGTGATATCCTAATGATATCACTTAGATATCTCCTGTCAAGGTGCCTCTCAAGTCATTCCAACGAAACGACCTCGACCCGGATCAAATGGTTCGAGACCACCCGATCCGAGAACGAATTCTGGCCGCCCCGAGCTTGCGACTCTCTGACCCGTTACGCCTCCGCCCGGCGGCCCCCGACATGGACGACGTGAGTCGGGCCGCCGCCGGGGACGCCGAGGCCTTCGAGCGGCTCTACCGTCGGCACGTCGCCAAGGTTCACGCCCTCGCTCGGTGGCTGGTCGGGGGCAACGATGTCGACGACGCCGTCCAGGAAGTCTTCATTCGGGTCTGGCAGAAACTCGGCACCTTTGCCGGCCAGAGCGCGTTCGGGACCTGGCTCCATCGGGTGGCGGTCAACGCGTTGCTTCGGCGGCGGGAGACCGCGGGCAAGCTTCGCGCTCGACAGATCGAGGACGAGATCGCCGTCGGCGCCGCGATGGCTCCGGTCCGGCATCCCGAGCTCCAGATGGCCATCGAGCGGGCGGTGGATACCCTCCCCGCGGGCGCGCGGGAGGTGTTCGTCCTCCACGACATGGAGGGCTACAAGCACGACGAAATCGCGGACCTGCTCGGGATCGACCCGGGGACGTCGCGGTCGCAGTTGCACCGGGCCCGAATGCTGTTGCGCCGGGTCCTGGCATGACGAAGGAGGGAACGATGCATCCGGAATGGACCGATCTGCTGTCGGCCTATCTCGACGACGAACTCGATCCGGTCACTCGGCGGCGGGTGGATCGCCATCTGGGCGAGTGTCCGGATTGCGCCAAGGTGCTCGAAGAGCTGCGGCGGATCGTCGCGGTCGCGCCCCGCTACCAGGGCACCGAACCCGCGGCCGAATTGTGGCCCGGGATCGCCAGGGGGATTGAAGGCCGGCGGACGGTGGCGTTCCCGGGTCGGGGAGCCGCCCGGTGGCGGGAACTGGTTGCCGCGGGGCTGCTGATGGCGGCGGCGGGCGCTGGCGGGACCTGGTACTGGTTTCGGTCCGCGTCGCCGGCCGGACCGGCGCCCCAGGCGCCCGTCCTCACGGCGGCCACGCCGGCCGGGCTCGCCTCGGCCCGATATGACGCGGCGGTGGCCGAGCTCGAGGAGACCCTCGCCGCCAATCGGGCCCGGCTCGACACGGCCACGGTCCGGGTCCTCGAGCAGAGCCTCCGGTCGATCGACCAGGCCATCGCCGAAGCCCGGGCCGCGATCCAACGCGACACCGCCAACGCGTATCTCAATGGGCAGATCGCGGTCAACATGCGGAAGAAGCTCAACGTCCTCCGCCTCGCGACCCGGGCGATCGCGTCGGAAACCTAACGAAACGGACGAGGTCCATGCTTCATATTCCTTTGCTGGTCGTGGCCTTCATGGCCCAGGCGCCCCGATTCGACACCGACACTACGGTGTCGGTGTCCCAGGGTTCCCGTCTCCGCCTCCAGAATCAAGGCGGCGACATCACCATTCGAACCTGGGATCGAAACCAGGTCCGAATCCAGGCCGAGCATTCCTCCCGCTCGTCGGTGCAGGTCGACACCCGGGGCCAGGTGGTCGAGATCTCCGGTCGAGGCCGCGGGATGGGGCTGGCCACGGTCGTCGATTACCAGCTCACCGTGCCGACGTGGATGGCGCTCGATGTCGGCGGGATGTACGCCGAGATTTCGATCGACGGCACCCGGGCGGCCGTCAAGGCGCAGACCCTCGAGGGCAACATCACGCTCCGGGGAGGCGCCGATCAGGTGACCCTCACCACCGTCAACGGATTCATCGACGTGTCCGGGGCCCGCGGCCGGGTCCACTTGAACTCGGTATCCGAGGATGTGCGTGTCTCCGATGTCGAGGGTGAGTTGGTCATCGAAGCGGTGGCGGGGGACGTCGACCTCCGACGGATCACGTCCCGGTCAGTCGACGCGCAAACCGTCAGTGGTGACGTGACGTTCGAGGGTCGATTCGCCGAAGGGGGGAGCTACCTCTTCACCAGTCACAGCGGCGACGTCACCCTGGCCGTGGCCGAAGGAAGCAGCGCCACCATCAATGTCGCATCGGCCAACGGGGAGGTGTCGTCCAGCTTCGACCTCCGGAGCGAACGGCAGAGTCGGCGTCGTCAGAGCTATCGGCTCGGCGGCGGGAGTGCCACGGTCGACGTCGAAACCTACAGCGGCGACCTCAGCATCATCCGCCCGAGTGAACTCCGGCCCCGGCGCGAGCCGGACCGGGAGAAAGAGGGCGCGTTCGACGACGAGTCCGAGGCCGCCGACCGGCTCGATCGGCAACTCGACGCCCGGTCGAAGCGGTCGGAGCGGCGCGGGGAGCGGGATCACGACCAGCAAGGGGGAACCGAACGATGAAGCCGATCTGGGTGAGTGCCGTGGTGGTGAGTGCGGCCGTGGCGACGCCGGCGATGGGGCAGGACTTCGAGATCACCCGCGACCTGCCCAGCGGATCCCGGTTCGTCCTTCGCAACGTGATCGGCGACGTGCGGCTCGAGGGCGGCTCCGGCCGCACGGTCGAGGTGACGGCGCGAAAGCAGGCGGGGCGCCACGGCGACCCCGACGACGTCGAGATCAAGGCGATCGAGCACGACGGGGGCCTTGCCATCTGCGTGTTCTACCCAGGCCAGCGATCCCGCGACGACGACCGCAGCGATCGCGATGACCGGGACGACCGAAACGCCAGAAGCCGGTCCAACCGGCGAAGCGGGGATCGCGATGACCCCTGCCGCCGCGACGGAGGCTGGAGCAACAACAACCGGAACGACACCGCGGTCGATTTCGTCGTTCGCCTCCCGGCCGGTCTTCGCGTCGATGCCAAGACGGTTTCGGGTGACGTGACCGCGGGCGGCCTGCGAGGCACCCTGGACCTGGGTACCGTGTCGGGCGATCTCGAGCTCACCGACGCCGAGGGCGATGTGCTCGAGGCCAATTCGGTCAGCGGCGACGTGACGTTGGAGCGGATCACGATGCGGGAAGTCGGCGCCGAAACCGTCAGTGGCGACGTCACGTTCGTTGGCCCGTTGGATGCGAAGGGGTCGTACGATTTCAAGACGCTCAGTGGCGACGTGATCGTGACCCTGCCACGGGAGCCCGATGCGCGGGTGTCGGCGGCCACGTTCAGCGGCCGGCTCGATTCGGACTTTCCGGTCGAACGGGACGCGCGGCGCCGACGCAGCAACCGATTCAACGCGACCTGGGGTG
>CADEGB010000079.1:0-2759 GCA_902826755.1 uncultured Gemmatimonadota bacterium | reverse complement strand
CAGGATTCGATCGGCCCGCTAGCGCGGGCGGCGACTCAGGGCGTGATGAGCGCCTTGAGCACCGCCTGGCGTTCGACCGCGGCGAGCGCGTCGCCAGCCCGGGCCAGCTCGTAGCGCGCCGACACCATCTCTCTCCATGGAATCCGGTCCTGCCACCGGGCGGCGATCTCGACCGCCCGGTGGAAGTGGGAGTAGTCGGAACCCCAGCAGCCTCTGATCTCGACGTGCTTCCGATTGATCTGGCGATGGGGGTTGATCGGCACCTCACCGTGGTCGGTGTATTGACCGACCACGACGACCCGGCCACCGTCCCGCACCAGATCGAGCGCCTGCACGGCGGCTTCAGGCCGGCCGGCCGCCTCGATCACGACATCGACACCCCGACCCCCGGTCAGGCGATGCACCGCGGACACCCGGTCTTCATGGGGCAGATCGAGGCCGAGGACCGTGGTCGCTCCCATCCGACGGGCAAACGCCAGCCGGTCGGCCGGGGCACCGATCGCCACGATCTCGCCGGCACCCGACAGGGAAGCCAGTGCGATGGCGGATTGCCCCACCGGGCCGACCCCGAGGACCGCCACGCTCTGCCCCAGTCGGATCTCCGCCCGGTCGAGGGCATGGACCGAGGTCGTCAACCCGCACCCCCCGCCAATGAACGCCTCCGGCTCGAGCCCCGTGGGCAACCGGATCATTTTGACCCCCGGTTTGATCCAGATCCGATCCGCCCATCCACCGAGAGGGCCGTCCTGCGCGCCGTAGGTGATGCCGTAGACCTTTCGGTGTGGGCACCGGGTGGTCTGTTTGGCCACCAGGCATTGGTAGCAGGCGTTGCACGTCTCGTGGACATCCAGGAAGGTCACCACGTCGCCATCGTGGAAGGGAACGCCGGCGACATCCCGGATCGGCCCGTTCATGGCGACGATCCGCCCCACCGAGACATGCCCGGGGATCAGGGGATAGGGAACCCCGGACAAGTGGCCGTGGTGAACGTGCACATCGGTGCCGCAGACTTCGGAAAAGAGGGTCTCGAGCAAGGCCGCACCCGGCGCGAGGTCCGGGGTCGGCACTTCGGTCAGCTGGATGGCGGCGTTGGGCGCCGGCATGACGGCCGCGCGGATTGGTGGGCGCATGGTTCAGGCCGCCAGGAATTCGAGGTGGACGCCGTGGGTCCAGGTTGGACCCACCAGCAGGGAACGGGTGCCGAACGGCTGGGCTGGAATCCCGTTGGCGGCCAGTGTTTCCCGAACCGCGCCCAGCCGGCGCACGAGCACGGAGAGGCCGATTGGGGTGCCGTCCTCTTCGATGTCAGGGGGTGGGGCATCAAGTCGGGCCGCGGCGAAGTCGGGATGCACCACCCACAGTCGAGTGCCGCGCAAGTCGACCGCGATGCCGCCGGGATGTGGATGGACCGCGGCCCGGCCCAGGAGGCGCTCATAGGCTGGCGCGACCGCATCCGGATGCCGGTGGGCCACGGTCAATCCGGCGAGATGAAACGCCGAGTTCGGATGGCGCTGCCATTCGGGCCGCCAAACCGCCTCGGGAGTACGCTGTTCGCAGAAAAAGGCCGGGAGGCTCGGGGTGACGTCCGCAGGGAGATGGGCCACGCTGAACCGGGCGTCGACGGTTCCTTCCGGAATGGCCACCGGGCGGCTGAAGTCGATGACGTCCGGCACCGCGATGCCGCGGCTCCGGAGGGTGGCGGCGGTGGCTCGGGCATCGCGAGTGGCGTAGGCCACGCCTGCGAGCCCTTCCCGCCGCTCGAGAATCTGCGTCCAGCGGGCGCTGCCAGGACCCGAGGCGACGACGGCCAACAGCTCGAGATAAGTTCGCTCGAACATGATGGTATGGTTGGCCGTCCCGAGCCCTTCATGGTACCCGCGGGCGGTGAGCGAAAAGCCGAGCCGGCGGTAGGCCGCAGCGGCAGGGTCGAGGTCGCGGACCAACACGATCGCATGGTCGAGAGAGAGCATCGGCGGCGTTCGAAGAGGGTGGCCGAATCTATCGCCGGGGGCGTGCTTGAAACAACGAACCCACCCGTCGACATTGGGGCGTCTCCTGCGGAACGGACCCGTGACTCGCCAGCTCGCCAATCCCGGCAAGATCCAGCACCATCTGACCTCCACCGCACTCGGCATCGAGGGCTACCGGATCGTCGAGAACCTCGGCGTGGTCCTGGGCATCACGGTTCGGTCCCGGTCGATCTTCGGCTTCATCGGCGCCTCGTTCGAAACCATTCGCGGCGGGAGGATCGACCGGTTTGTCGAGCTCTGCGAACGAGCCCGGTCGGAGGCGTTCGAACTCATGCTGCAGCATGCCGAACAGCACGGGGCCAATGCGGTCATCGCCGTGAAGTACGACGCGACGGAGGTGATGCAGGGGGTCAGCGAAGTCCTTTGTTACGGGACCGCGGTGGTCGTCGAACCCATCGGGTAGCAGCGGCCGGCCGCCCATCGCGTTTTCCGGATGAGCGGCTGCGGGAATCTGGTTGGCGGCCGCCTCAGAGTCTGCTCCAAGTTGGGGCCTCTTCGTTTGGGAGACCCCGTGCTCGCCAGAGTTCGTTCCGCCGCAGTGCTGGGCATCGACGCCTATCCGGTCGATGTCGAGATCGATCTCGCCAATGGACTGCCGTCGTTTTCAACCGTCGGGCTGCCGCACGGAGCGGTCAAGGAGGGCCGGGAGCGGGTCACCGCCGCCCTGGCCAATTCCGGATTCGAGCTTCCGCTCCGGCGGATCACGACGAACCTGGCCCCGGCGGACAT
>CADEGB010000078.1 GCA_902826755.1 uncultured Gemmatimonadota bacterium | reverse complement strand
CCGGGGTCTGGTCGTGGTCGAATGCCAACGCCAGCATCCCGCCTCCGCCCCTTGCATGAGGGGAAAGAAGTGGTACGAGGGCGATCGCTGATGGCCGATCACTGAGGGCTGATCGAGGGTCCGCAACCCCGGATCGGAGCGCGAGAACCGGGTCGACCAGCCGTACCGGAGCATCAGCTCTTCCATGTCCCGGCCCCAGGGTATCAGGTGCGGCGACCGGGCCACCGCATGAAGCGATGCCATGACGCGGCGCGAATAGAACTCGGTCCGGAGGTCGTTTCCAGGTCGGCTCAGCAGCGGTTGCCCGAGCCAGAAAGCCGAATCGGCCAGGGCGGCCCGCCCGGCGCAATCAGCCGCCTTCGACCGGCTGGCGAGCCGATCGTCGAACGCCATCGTCCAATCTGTCCAGGTGCAACGGACCGGCTCCGGCATCCCGGCCACCGCGGTGCGGAACGCGGTCTCGGCCTCGGGAAACCGTTCCGCGGCGTGGAGCGCCATTCCGCCCAGCGCGTCGCACCACCAGGCCGTGGCGCCGCACCGAAGGGCCACGCTCACGGCCGAGTCGACCGCTCCCTGCTCGATCAGATAGCGGACCCGCTGCCCCACGAGCCAATCGCTGTCGGGACGGTCGGCATGAGCGGAGGCAAGGGTTGCGAGGAGGCGATCGCGGGAGGTTCTGATCGGCTCTGGTTCAGCGGGGAGACTAGTGTCGCCATCGTCGTACCAGTAGCAGAACCTCCCGATCCGCTCGTCACAGCGGCCTCCACCGCCCGAGGAGATCGGCAACTGGAACCGGCGGGATCGTTCGAAGGCGTCCTGGGCCGACCGGGCCCGGGCCACGGGTCGGGTCGTGTCTCGGGACAGGAACCTGGTGACGTCGCCGGGTTCCTGCGCCACGATCGCGATTGCGACGAACCAACCGAACCCCGACACGGACGGTCCCTCAGCGGAAGAGGTGTTCGAACCGGCGCTTGAATTCCGCTTTTCGCGCGGTCTCCTCCCGGGCCTTGAGCCCGCGACAGGTTCGGGCCGCGTGGCCATCCCAGCCAAGCGGCCAGGAGCTGAAGACCAGGGATCGGCAGGCCGGGCAGCGAACCCGTTTGCCGACCACCGCTCGGGCCCCGAGTTCCTCGGGGTTGATGACTACGCCCTGCGCGTTGGTGCGGGGCAGGAGCGAGGCTTGGGTAACGGTCGGCTCGACCGGGACGCCGGCGAGCAGTGACTCGAGCCCGAGGGCGCAGGCGGCCAGGACCGTGTCGCGGGGGAGGTCCCGGTAGCGCTGGAGAAACTCATCGATCGAGCCACCTCGGTCGAGGTGGTCGATCAGCGATTTGACGGGGATGCGGGTGCCGGTAAAGACGGCCATGCCGCGCCGGACTCCCGATGTCCGCGAGACCACCTGATACAGGGCTCGCATCGGTCGATCGAGACGATCAGTGGGTCCGGAGCGCCCGCGCGATCAAGCCGAGGCCGGCGGCAAGACCACCCAGCATGAGCAGCGTGTTGAACAGGCTGGTCGGCTGGAAGAACACTTGGAGGTTGGTGATGACCCCGAGGGCAATGATGAGCGCGCCGCCCAACGTGAGGAGCCACCCGATGGTGGACTTGCCGTTGAAGAACAGGACTCCGATGCCGATCAGCAGCGGAATCAGCGAGAACCCGAACGCGCTGTAGCCGTAGACCCGCCAGAATCCGGAGGTCACGGTGACCTGATTGAGTACCAGGTACCCGGCTCCGATGACGAGGGCCAGGCCGATCAGGAATTCGCCGGTGCCGCCGGGGGTGCCGCCGGGTCCGCGAGCTTGGTCCGTCATTCCCGCCTCCATGCCCGACCGGCCGCGGTGGTATCTTGGCGAAGCGCCGACATCCCGCTCACTCGCCGATCATGGGTCACGAATGCTAACGCCAGCCGAACCGCTGGTCGAGGTTGCGGTCGACTCGGTGGCCGCCGCCCTGGTGGCAACCGCCCTTGGCGCCGACCGCCTCGAGCTGTGCGTGGCGCTCGAGTCCGGGGGCCTGACGCCGAGTCCGGGACTCATCGAAACGGTCCGCGCGGCCGTGGCGGTGCCGGTGTTCGTGATGATCAGGGTCCGAGCGGGGGATTTCGTCTATGCGCCGGCCGAAGTCGACGCCATGGCTCGTGACATCGAGGTGGCCAAGGGGCTGGGGGCGGACGGGGTGGTCGTGGGCGTGCTCGATCGGGCAGGGGCGGTGGACCGAGACGCCATGACGCGCCTGGTCGAACGGGCGGCGCCGCTTCCAGTCACCTTTCACCGTGCCTTCGACGTGGCCAGCCATCCCCTCCGCGCCCTCGAGCAACTAATCGAGATCGGGGTGCGGCGGGTGTTGACCTCCGGCGGGGCCGCCACCGCGGATCAGGGGCGAGCAGCCCTGGCGCGTTACGTCAAACGAGCCGGTGCCCACCTGACGATCCTCGCCGGAGGCGGCATCTCGGGCGACCATGTCGTTTCCCTCGTTGAAAAGACCGGGGTTCGGGAAGTCCACTTGGCGGGCATCCACCCGATTGCCGACAGTGGTCCGTTTGGTTTCGGGCCGACCTCGGCACCGAACCCAGCGCGGGTCCGTCGGGTCATCGACGCACTTCGGGCCGTCCGGCCCGACTGAGGCGCTACTCGGCCAGGCCGAGGTGCTTCAACACCTCCGGCGGCGGACCGTCCCAGCGCTGCGAGGGGACGTTGCCGAGATACTGAAGATCCTTCATACCCTCCCGCGTGGTGTAGAACCCCGAGGCCGTCAGATTCCGGATCAGGTCGAAGAATGCCGCACCGGCCTTGAATTCCGGCTTGGCTCGGGGCTCGTAGCAGATGTCATCGCAGATGGCGGCCTTCTCCGCATCGGACAGCGAGGTGAACGGCTTGCCGAACCGGCGGTTCGATTCGCCGTCGAGCCAGATCAGGCCGCCGCGAATGGTCACCAGGGCGCTCCGCTGGTAGTCGTAGGGCGCGCTGGCCCACTCGTTGATGTAGTCGGGGACACCAACGGCGCTGGCGGCCGGGCTCTTCTCATCGGCGGGGATGATCACGTCGCAGAGCGCGGTCAACGTGGCGAGTTCCGGGCCGGTCAGGATGCCGGGCCAGGAGGCCTTGGCCCGGAGCAGATCGGGGTCGGTCTCGGTTCCGGCCGGGCCGGTCCAGGGCGGTCCCTGCGGCGTGGGCGGATCCTGGGGAGGGCTTCCGGGCGTGCCGAGTATCGGGAGGGCGGCGCCGGCGCCGAGGGTCTTGAGGAGATCGCGGCGGTCCATCAGACGTTCCCCCGTTTCATTTCCGCGACGATGTGATCGCAGGTTCGCCAGGCCAGCGCCAGGATCGAGATGGTCGGGTTCTTGTCGGCGTTGGAGACGAACGGCGCGCCATCGGTGACGAAGAGGTTCTTGACGTCCCAGGCCTGACAGAACGGGTTGAGGACGGAGGACTTCGGATCATCTCCCATCCGGACGGTGCCGACCTCGTGGATCATCTCGCCCCCCTTGGCGATGAGCTTCGACCCGTCCGGCTCCACTTTGCCACCGACCTTGCCGCCCATCGACTCGATGATCTGGGCAAAGGTTTTGATCATGTGGGCCGCCTGATTGTTCTCGTGGCTGCTCCACTTCCAATGGAACCGGAGGACCGGGATACCCCATTGGTCGACGATGGTGGGGTCGAGCTCGCAGTAGGAGTCGTCGTTGGGGATCATCTCGCCGCGGCCGTCGAACCAGACGAAGGAACCGTAGTAGCGGCGGGCCTCCTGCTTGAAGCGGGTGCCGTACGCGCCATCGGTGTAGTGCTCGAGCCCGGAGAAGATCCCGGGGCCGGGCATGCCGCGGGTGCCGCCGAACTCGACGTGGTAGCCGCGGGCAAAGTTCATCCGGCTGGCCTTCTGCTCGCCATAGAGCCACCAGGGGATGTAGAGGTGGTGGCGGGTGGTGCCCTCGTCGTTGTGAGGCGGGAGGTTCTCGAGCGCTGGGATCTGCCCGCCGATGCCGGCGCCGACGGTATCCATCAGATAGCGTCCCACCAATCCGCTGCCGTTGGCGATCCCGTTCGGGAACAGGCTCGACTTCGAGTTGAGCATGATCCGGGCGGTTTCGCACGCGCTGGCGGCGAGCACCACGATCCGGGCGCGGGCTCGGACTTCGGCGCGGGTCGTCTTGTCGACGTAGTTGACGCCGCTGGCGCGGCCCCGGTTGTCGAGGGTGACTTCCCGGACCATCGCGTTCGGGACGATGGTCAGGTTCCCGGTGGCGAGCGCGGGAGGGATCAGCACCGTGGGCGATTGGAAATTGGCCTTGATCGAGCAGCCTCGGCCGCAGTCGGTGGCGTAGAAGCAGGCTTGGCGGGAGCGCATCGAATCGCGGATGACCCGCTGGGCCAGGGCGTTGCCCGGGAACAGCTTGGCCGGCCATTTCTCGGCGTCCTGCTTCTGAGTCAGCACGGCAATCGGGGCCGGGATGACGGGGATGCCGAGCGGCTGGCAGAATTTCCTGGTGAGCAGCTCGAAGGCGCGCGGCTTCGGGGGAGGAAGCTGGGTGCCGTTCCGGGAGACCGGCGTGTTCTCGAGACTCTCGGAGTGGGCGTAGACCCCGATCAGCGCCTCGGTCTTGTCATAGTAGGGTTCGAGGTCGTCATAGGTGAGCGGCCAATCGAAACCGAGACCGTCACGGGACCGGGGCTTGAAATCGTAGGGTCCCATCCGGGGCGCGATCCGACCCCAGTGATTGGTGCGCCCGCCGAGCATTCGGGATCGCCACCAGAGGAAGTTCGAGCCGGGGGCGTTGGTGTACGGCTCGCCGGGGACGCGCCACCCGCCGTCCACCGTGGCATCGAAGAAACCGAAGGGTTTGCCGGGGGTGCTGTCGCCCCGGAGCGGGGCATCCTTCGGGAGCTGGAACATCGGGGTTTCGCGGACCGGGTCGTAGTTCCGGCCCGCTTCGAGCATCAGGACCTTGAGCCCGTTGACCGTGAGGTGGAGCGCGGCCATTCCGCCGCCCGCCCCCGAACCCACGACGATCGCATCGTACTGGACCTGGGTCTTCCGGCTGGAAGCGGACACGCTCGGCTCGCGGGGGAGGGACGGGGGTATTCTATCGGACTCCTCCACCGAGGGCGAGGTCAGTCGGGGTTTTCGACCCCGGCCGCGCGGAGGAAGCGCTCGGCGAGCACCTCGGTCCGATCGTCGCCGCGTTCGATGGCCTCGGCCAGCAGCTGGCGCATCGGTTCGATCAGGGCGGGGTCGCCCCAGAGGTGACCGGTGGCTTCTTCGGCGCTGGCCGTGTCGCCATTGTTGGCGCCGATCAGGAGCGCCCGGGCCGCCGCGCGGGGAAAACCGGCGTCGTCGGCGGACGGGAGCGAATAGCGGGGAGCGGCGTCGTCGCCGTCTTCCTTGACGAAGGCTCGGGACATGGGCGGCGGTCGGTCGATGAGCGCCGGTCAGTGATGGTCGCGATGGGGATTGCCGCCGCGCGCGATGGCCAGATGGTGCGCCGCGTGATGGCTGCCCTCGGCCAAGAGGCCGGCAAAGCCGAGCCCTCGGATCCGCGCCACCGCCTTCTGGTCGGTGGGATCTTCGGCTTGGACCACGAGCACCGCGCCGGTGGGAGACGCCGTGCCCTCGGCCCGGTAGCCGGGCATGGCGTCGAGGGCTCCGCCGTGTGCCACGACCATGCGCCGGATGGCCGCCTGCACCGGTCCCGTGCCTTCGACCGAGATCCGAACACCGCCGGGAACCGGCGTGGCCCGCGTCGCGGCGCGCATGACGACGTCATCCATGTCGATCAGGTGCCGACGGAGGGCTTCGATGTCGACCGCGGCCCAGTTGGTGGAACTGTCCGCGGAGAGAAGGGCCACGATCTCGCTGATGGCCCCGAACGCGGCCTGACCGGGGCTGGTGGGGGTCGGTCGATCGGGCGCGGGGTGCTGCATGTCCGGGGAATGACTGTGCGCCTGGGCAAGGGTGATCGTGGGGGCTGCCAGGAGCAGGATCGGAACGAGCGTACGAATCGCGAGCATCGGTCACCGAAGGTTCTAGGCCCCGGAAATCTGGCATCGTCCGGCGTTTTCCGCTCCGCGGCAGCGATCCACTGCGCATCCCCGGCCAAATGATGTCGAGAGGCGGGTTTCCGGTTACCCGGGTTTCAGGGCCCAGACCAATGTTGATCGGATGCCGAGTTGCCGCTTCTCATTCGCCGAGCCGATATTATGGCCATGCCGGCCCTCCATCCCCGTTACACGGTCCGCGATCTCCAGGATCTGCCGGCCGACGGACAGCGGTACGAACTCCTCCGGGGCGAGTTGGTCGTGAGCCCTGCCCCGTCGCGACACCACCAGAGGCTCGTCCAGCGGCTGGGGTTCCAGCTTGGCCGGTACCTGGAGCCGCTTGGCCTCGTCGAGACGTTGGTCTTCGTGCTCGGTGACGTCACCTGGGGCGACGACGTGCTCGTGGAGCCGGATCTCTTCGTCCACCGGCCCGACCAAGGGGCGGCCGACTGGAATACCATCACGCATCTCCGCCTGGCCGCCGAGGTGCTGTCGCCGTCGAGCCGGCGGCGGGACTTGGTCGATAAGCGGTTGCTCTATCAGGCCCATGGGGTCGAGACCTACTGGGCCCTGGATCCCGAGGCGCGCTTGGTCGAGGTCTGGCAACCCGGAGACGCCCGCCCGCTGATCGCGACCGAGGTTTTGGAGTGGCGGGTGGTGCCTGAGGCGCCGACCCTTCGGATCGAGTTGGCCGGGCTCTTCGCGGAAGCGCCGCGGTAACCGGCGGACCGGTTACGACTCGTAGACCCAGCGACCTCCCACCATCGTGCGCTCGATCGGGATCGAGACGATCGACTCCGGCGGTTCCCGATACGGGTCCCGGCCAAGGACGACGAGATCGGCGAGCTTGCCCGTTTCGATCGAGCCTTTGCGGTGCTCCTCGAAGGACGCCCAGGCGCCGTGGACGGTGCCCACCCGAATGGCCTCGTCGAGCGAGATCCGCTGCCCGCCGCCCCAGACGGTTCCCTTCATGTCGGTCCTGGTCGTCATCGACTGGAGGCCCATCATCGGTTCGAACGGCCCCGGCGGGTAGTCCGACGCAAACGTCGGGCGGATGCCGGCGTCGAGAAAACTCCGGAGCGCAAACATCCGTTCGAGCCGGTCGGCGCCGTACTCCTTCATCTTCTCCCCGTGCCAATAGACGTACGTCGAGAACGGGGTCGGGATGGCGCCAAGGGCTTTGATCCGGCGGACCAGGTCGGGGGTCACCACGGTGCAGTGCTCCAGCCGGAACCGCGGATCAGCCCGGGGTGCCTCCCGCTGGAGTCGTTCGTAGAGCCCGAGTACGATGTCGATGCCGACGTCGCCGTTGGCGTGGACCCCGATCTGGAGGCCGGCCCGATGGGCCTTCTCGAGTTGGGGCCAGAGCTGCTCGGCGGTGTTCACCAGGATGCCGAAGTCCTGCGGCCTGCCGACGTACGGATCCGCCAGCCGCGCCGTCCGTTCCGAGATGGAGCCGTCGCAGACGGTCTTCATGCCGCCGAGGCGGACCCACTCGTCACCGGCGCCCTGCCGAAGCCCGGCCGCGATGATCCGGTCGATCTCGCCGGCGTAGACCAGGACGTAGACGCGAGTCCCGAGATCGCCGGCGGCTCGAGCGTCCTGGTATGCGCGGAAGTCGGCCACCGAGGCGCTGGCGTCATGGACCGAGGTGATCCCCGCCTTGGCCAGCAACCGGGAAATCACCTTGACGCCTTCCTGACGGTCGGCCGGGGTCGACCGGACTGGGATGTGCAGCTCCACCAGGCCCACGGCGGTCTCGGCCAGGCGTCCCGACGGCTCACCGCGATCATCCCGATCTATCTTGCCGCCCGCGGGGTCGGCGGTGGCGGCGGTGAGGCCGGCCATTCGGAACGCGGCCGAGTTGCAGTAGGCGGTGTGGCCGCCGCGGTGCTCGATGAAGACGGGATGCGCCGGCGCGGCCAGGTCGAGATCGGCCCGGGAGAGCGGTCGTCCGTCTTTGGTCTTGGTGTCGTCGTACTTGAAGCCGACGACCCATTCGCCAGCGGGAGTGCGGGCCGCCCGTTCGCGAACCGCGGCCTGGATCGCGTCGATCGATCGGAGGTCGCAATCGATCCGGGTCAGGTGCATCAGCCCCGATCCCGCCGGGTGCGAGTGGGCGTCGATGAACCCGGGTACCACGGTGCGTCCGCCGAGATCGACTCGGGTGGTGGCCGGTCCGGCCAGCCGGCTGATTTCCTCCCGACTACCCACGGCGAGAATCTGGTCGCCCCAGATGGCGACGGCTTCGGCGCGCGGTCGCGCCGGATCCATGGTGACGATGGTGCCGTTGATCAGCACCATCGAGGGCGTCTGCCATCGGATCGCGGGCAGGGCGGCGGCACCGGCCGCCGCCACGAAGGTGCGACGTTTCATGGGGCTTTCCTGCTGAGGGAATCGGTCGCGGCGACGGCCGCCGCCAGGCCGGGCACGTAGTCAGCTCCCGCCTCGATCCGAAGGGAGGAACCCGGGAACCCCGCGGGCAACGGCAGGGCTCGCCCCCCGAGGCAGCGAGCCAGAAACTGCTCGGCGATGCTCCAGAACGAGACGCTGTTCTCAGGCCGAACCAGGCCGTGGCCTTCGTCGGGATAGACAGCGTAGACAACGGGGACGCCCGCGCCTTGCATGGCGGCCACCACCGTGTCGCTCTGGTACTTGGGCACCCGGGAATCATTGCTGCCCTGGCCGATCAGGACGGGATGCTTCGTCTGGGCCGCGAAGTTGATTGGCGATCGGGACCGGAGATGGCGGCGTCCCTCCTCGGTGCGAGGGTCGCCGACGACCATTGCCATCCGGTCGACGTTCCAGTGGGGCATGAACTTTTCCAGGTTCGACGGACCGACCAGATCGATCCCGCAGGCAAACCGGTCGGGGGTCATCGTCATCCCAACCAGCGTGGCGTACCCGCCGTAACTCCCGCCCATGATGGCGACCCGGTCGGCCGCGACGATCTTCCGATTCACGGCCCAATCGACCTGCTCCAGCAGATCGGTGTGCATCTTCCCGCCCCACTCCATGTTGGCGGCGTTGAGAAACTTCTTCCCGAAGCCCGGTGAGCCCCGAAAGTTGAGGTAGAGCACGGCGTAGCCGCGGTTGGCCAGCCAATGGACGAAGGGGCCGAACGCCCACTGGGCTCGCTCGTCGCCGGGTCCCCCGTGGACCAGGACGACCGCGGGCACCGGAGAGCTTGGCTGTCCGTCTCCGTCGGGATCGGTCCACGGCGGGAGGAGGTAGTACGACACCAGCGGCAAGCTGTCGCTGGAGGTGATCTCGAACGGGTGGAGTTTGGAGAATCGGAGCCCGGTCAGCTGCGGCGTTCCGACGAACAGGAGTGTCGCCCGACCGGAGGGGCGATCGTACAGATAGAAGGCGGTGGGGGCATCGGACAGGGTGTATTCGACCACCCATTTGCCGAGATCGTCGGACCGACTCAGGATCCTGAGGTCGCCGTCGGCGACCCGGGCCAGCCGGTCGAAGTCCCCCTGGATCGAGCTGTCGGTGACGGTCCAGGTGGTTCGGGTCCACATGGTCGCGTAGGCTTGCACCTGACGCGACACCGGATGGTACAGGACCCCGGCCGGATCACCTCGGCGGTCGGCGAACACCGTTTCCCGGCGGCCGGTTTCGGGATCGAGGGCGGCGAGGACCGCGGCATCGCGTCCCTCGGTGTCGTAGAGGTAGAGCCGGCGATTGTCACCGTCGAAGTTGAAGATCCGCTGATAGGCGGTGCTGTTGATGGCGGCCACGTCATCCGGGCCTACGTCCCAGATCAGGGCCCACCCGCCGTCCGTGGCGGGTCGGTAGAAGTCGAGCGAACCGTCGGGGGAGAATCCAATGCCGATCCGGGGCCGGAGATGGCCGTCCGGCAGCACGGCCACCATCTCGTCGTTCCGGAGGATCAGGGTCCGGTTTCCGGTGGTGAGATCGAGTCGATAGAGATCGGGGGTGAACGGTCCCCGTTCCTTGACCGCGATCGCCGCCTGGTTCGGGTCGTCGTCCGAGAACCCCAGGAAGGTGACCTCGATTCCGGGGAGCGGGGTCAGGTTCGTCTCAGCTCCCGTGGTCACGTCGACCACGTGGAGATTCCACTTCTCGTCGCCGTTGTTGTCTTCCGGAAAGAGGATCCGCCGACTGTCCCGGGTCCACCGATAGAGCACGTTCCCGCTGACATCGAACGGCTGGAGGCCGCGGCCGGTTCGATGGGTCACGGGGCGGGCGGACGCGATCGAGTCGGCCGCGGCCACGAACAGGTTCATCGCGCCGTCGACCGGCCGGAGGAAGCTGATCCACCGTCCATCGGGACTGACCTGGGGCGCCACGTTGGTGGCCGGCGCCAGGAGCGTCTGGAGCGAGAGCAGGGAATCCGGGGTGGTTGAGGTCCCCGGTCCCGCGCCGCATGCCGCCAACGGAGCGAGGGCGATGCATGCGGCCACCGCCGCATCCGGGAAACGGATCATGAGGATGTCCCTCTCAGTTGCTCGGGCCCGGCCGATAGCGCCGAATGGCCGTCCGTTCGACGTCCTGTCGGGTGAACGCGATCGGCTTCATCTCACCTCGGGCAAACATGCCGGCCTGATCGCCGAACAGGGGCGAGTCGGGCCGATTGCTCTGGCCATAGGCGAGGACGGAGTAGGCTCTGGGGACGACCGGCCCGAACTCCACGGCCAGGACCCACCCGTCGCCGCCCTGGACCGAGCGCTTGCCGTCGGGGTCATCGCGGAACCAGAGGACCCGGAAGCAGCCGAGGGCTCCGTGGCAGCCGCCGACCGGGAGGTCCTGATTCCCGATCCGGACCCGATGGACCTCGCCCCACGGCACGTCGAGCCGACCGAACCTCGTCCGGACGGAATCGGCGGCAACGGCCAGGGATGCGACGGCCTGCGTCGGGTCCGCCAGGCCGCGCCGCGCGGGGGGCGGCGATCCGAACGACCATGGCCCGGCAAAGGGCTGTCGGACTCGCGCCGAGTACAAACGCCACCACATCTCGAACAGCACGGCGCCCTTCGAGTCCACGGCGGCGGTGTTGTCCCAGGCACCCAGGACCGCCGTCGCTGCTTTGATAGCGTCCGTCTCCTGGGTCGCGGCCGCGGCCAGCAGGTCGGGTTTGATCCGGTCGGCCAGCAACATTCGATAGCTGTGCTTGAGATGAACCACGTCCTCGAGGGTCAGCTTCTTGCCGGGCTTGGCGATCAACTCCAGCGCCAACTGGCTCCGGAGGCTCAGCGATGGCGGCTCGACGTTCGGTGGCAGCCGGAGGGTGTCGAGAACGGCCTTCAGATTGGTGAAGTGGGGCGACGAATTCTCGTTGTGGACGTAACCGTCGGGCGGGTTCTTGACCTGGGGCATCGAGTCGAACGGTACCAGGGTGGACCAGACCTGACGGGTCGACGTCACCGGGAAGATGAGCGAGTCGCGTCCCGGCGGATGGGGGAGGGATGGAAGGGTGCCGTTCCAGACGTAGAAGATGTTCCCCGCTCGGTCGGCGTAGGTCAGGTTCGAGGTGGCCCGCGCCTGCAGCCGGAGCGCTGCCTGCCACTCGGCCAGGGTGGTGGCGCGCATCATCTTCAGGAACATCTCCCCGCCGCGATGTTCGCCTTCGCCGGCGGTGCGGATCACGTAGACCTTGCCGCCGATCCGGTCGACCACCGGCCCGATGGCCGAGTGCCAGGCCTCTCGGGTTTCCGACGTGAACCCGGCCCCGTTGCGGACCTCGACGGTGACGAGTTGGCGGGTCAGCGCTACCGAGTGCCCGTCGAGGAGGATGTGGTCGACGAGGCCGGGGGCGAGATCGACCGAGTAGATCTCGTCGTTGTCGATATCGTTGTTGGTGGTGGCCCAGCCGAGATCTCGATTGAACCCTCCCACCACGGCGAACGCCGTACCGATCCGGAAGTCCCCGTAGAAGTCGAGGACGCCGGGCACGACGACCTGCGCTTCGTAATAGCCGGCATCCCAGGACAGATGGGGGTTTCGGAGGAGGATGGCGCGGCCGGACCGGGTCCGGCTCGGCGCCAGCGCCCAGGCGTTGGATCCATCATCGGGCTGATCGAGTCCGCCGCGTGACGGGGCGGCCGGCGTGGTCCGGGCCAGGTGGCGCTGAACCAGCCGGCGGGCCGCGGCCACGCCGGTGCCGCCCATTTCCCGCGCCAGCATGTCCCACCCCACGAAGTCAGGCTCGATCCCGGCCGCGAACTCGGTCCGATGGGCCTGGACAAAGTCGTTGACGGCGGCCGCGAAGCCCTCGTACACCGCGCGGGTCCCCGCCTCGAGCGTCTGCCAGCGTGCCGTGGCCAACTCATGGACCGGGCGCCGGGCAAAGTCTCCCTCGACGCTGTCTTTGCCGAACACCCGACCCATCGTTCCCTTGGCGGCTACCAGCCCGTTCACCACCCGGGCGCCGTAGTCCTCCAACTGGACCCACGCCAGGCCGTACCCCGCGCCCCAGAGATCGTCGGCGTAGATATGCGGCACCCCGTTGGCCGTGCGAATGATCTCGGGCCGGTTCTGGCCGGTCGCCGTGGACACCAGCACGCTGGCGGCAGCCGCCGCGAAAAGGATCGATCGGATCATGACAACTCCTTGCACCGCACGGTCAGCCGCCGGTCCCGATCAGGGCCGGATCGGTTTGTCGTCCTGCTTGAGTGCGTCCGGATTGACCCAGTGGCCGATGCCGTACTTGCGCTGGCGCGGCCAGACTTCGTCGAGGGTCTCGTCGTCATAGACCACGCCGCCCTTCACCACGAACTGGATGTCGGCGGTGTTCCGGATGTCCAGCAGCGGATCGGCGTTGAGCACCATAAAGTCGGCGAGCTTCCCGACCGCGATCGAGCCGAGGTCCTTTTCTTTGCCGATGAAGCGGGCGGCGTGGAGGCTGGCCACTTCGAGGGCGCCCATCGGCCCCATGGCGCTCGCGGCCATCCAGGTTTCCCAGTGGGAGCCGAGCCCGTTGTGCTGCCCGTGCGCGCCGATCGACCCGAATCCGCCGGCCGCCACGATGTCGGCCAGGCCTTGGGCGATCCACGGGTAGCTGTAGTCCGTGGCCGGTCGGGTCATTCGTTCCCGGGTCTGGGGAATGAACTGGAGCCAGGGCATGAAGCGCCTGGTCTTGGCGTCCTTCCAGACCTCGGACTGCTGGTACCAATACTCCTCGTTCCACGGTCCGGGACCGCCGACCATGAAGGTGGGAGAGTAGGTAGCCTGGGCCTTGCCGAGGAAGGTGGTGAAGTCACCGTAGAGCGGCGTGTAGCTCATCGGGTGCTCGAACCCGGTGTGGCCGTCCATGATCATGCCGAGCGTATACTCGAGATTGTCGTTCTCGGAGGTGACCTGGACACCGACCTTCCGGGCCACGTCGGTCACCCACTGGCGCTGGTCGCGCCGGGGCTGGAGGTACTGCTTGAGCGACACGGCGCCCCAGCTGGCGAGTTTCTTGATGCCGGCTTCCGCCACCTCGTAGGAGGTAAACTCCTCCTGGCGGGAGCCGTCGCCCGAATAGAGCGGGTCGCCGGTGGTGAAGACCCGCGGCCCGACCACCAGCCCGGCGTCCACCATCTCCGCGGTGGGGAAGAGGTTCTGCGACCACATCGACGGATCCATCGTGGTCGTGATCCCGTAGGCCAGGAAGATGGCGCCCTCGGTGTTGCGCTGCGGGATGATGCCGCGATGCTCGCGATAGTTGTGCGAGTGGACGTCGATGAAGCCGGGGACGATCGTCTTGCCGCCGGCATTGAAGACCCGGGCGCCGCCCGGCACCTGGCAGCGGCCGACGCAACTGATCCGGCTTCCGGTCACCACCACGGTGCCCGTGATGACCCGCTTCTGGTCGAGCGTGATGATGCGAGCGTTGGTGAAGGCCGCGACTCCCTGCGGGATGTCGCGCGGCACGGCCAGCCGGATGGCGACGGTGTCCGCCCGCTTCGTATCGACCGAATAGGTGTAGTAGCGATCGGCGCTTCCGAACTCGACGGTGACGTTGTCGCGCCACCGGGGGAAGAGACCGCCTTCCTTGCTGAGTCGGGTGGTCGGCAGCTTGGCCCGGGCCCGGTCCACCCCGTCCGCGGCGCCGCCACTCCCGGCGTAGGGGAACGGCGTGACCCAGACGTTGTCCGATTCCTGGAACGCGATCCACTTCCCGTCCGGCGAGGCGACGACTTCGTCCGCGTACGGGAAGGTGAAGTGAGCCCGGCGGTCGACGCCGTCGGGTCGGATCGAATAGAAGATGGTCTCGAGGCCGCTCGCGGCGATGCTGAGATGCGGGTAGAAGATCCTGCCGTCGGGCCCGTACGCCGGGCGGACGATCTGATTCCGGATGTTGTTGAACGCGCTGGGCGAGGTGCCATCCGGCGACCCGGTAACTCGAACGACGAACGCGGCCGATCCGCCGGCGGCCGGGACCCGGACCAGGTCCCAGTACGCGTTCCAGA
>CADEGB010000077.1 GCA_902826755.1 uncultured Gemmatimonadota bacterium | reverse complement strand
CGTGATGTCGCGGGTCTTCTGGCCTTCGACCGGGATGCGCGCCAGCACCTCGCCCGGCTCGACGTCCTGGCCGTCGCGCACTTCGAGCAGCGCGCCGATCTGGGTGATGATCTCGCGAGCCGCCGGAGAACCGGTGAACCCGAACCCGGCCGGTCGAAACACCCCGCCGTCCGACTCGATGGCCAGCAGGTGGTTTCCGAGCTGGTCGCGGTGGGTGTCGCGATAGGCCGCGCCCCCGCGGCCGCCGTTCTCCTCGTTGGTCCAACCCACCACCCGGATCGTCCGGCGCGGCGTCAGGCCTAGCTTCTTCATCAGCCGGACGGCTTCCCACGCGATCACGACACCGCCCATGTCGTCCATCGCGCCGGTGCCGACGTCCCACGAGTCGGTGTGCCCCCCCATCACCACGATCTCCTCCGGATGCTCGCGTCCGACGATTTCCCCAATGACGTTGCGGGACGGGGCGTCGGGAAGGAAATGGGCTTCCATCGACACGGTGACCACCACTCGTTCGCCCCGGCGCTGGAACCGATGGATCATGGAAGCGTCTTCCGCGGTAATCGCGAACGCCGGGATCTTGGGCACGGCCGGGTCGTAGCCCATGCCGCCGGTGTGCGGGGTGCGCATCCCGAATGGCCCGACGGAGCGGACCATGCTGGCCACCGCGCCAACCCGGGCCGCCTCGATCGCGCCGCGGCCGCGGTATTGGACCGTGGCACCGTAATTCGTGAAGGGAACGTCGAACAACACGATCTTCCCACGGGCCTCGGCGGCCCGGGCCTTGAGGTCGTCGAAGCTGGTCACCACGAGCACCTCCGCCGTGATCCCCCCGGGCGGGGTGCCGATGCTGCCGCCGAGCGCGAGCATCGGCAGCTTGCCGTAGCGAGGTTGGACCATCTCCGCGGACTCCCGGCCACGGACCCAGTGCGGCACCATCACCGGCTCGCCGCGGACGTTGTCGAGCCCGTCGGCCTTCATCTGGGCCAGGATCCAGTCATGGGCCTGTTCCAGGGCCGCCGACCCCGACAGGCGGTGGCCGAACCGGTCGGTAATCTCGGCGATCCGGTTCCACGCGGCGCTGTCCGCCAGGGCGGCCTCGATGAGCCGGTCGGCGGTCTGCCGGTAGGCGGCCGCGATCGGAGCTGGGGCGACCTGGGCCGCCAGGCCGCGGCCGGCGACGAGGGCGAGGATGCCGAGAAGGCGCAGCGAGCGGGTCATGGTGGCGTCGCGGGTTGGGGGGAGTCGGAGCGCGAAGTCTAGCGTCGGGGTGGGGCCATCTCTAGTATCCACGACCGATCAGGAGGCCCCATGCTCGTCGATTTCGCGCTCATGCTGTCGCTCGCCGCCGGCTGTGGCGGTACCCCGATGGAACAACAGGTCCCGGTGCAGCGGGAACGCGGGTTTGCGCGGACCCTCGACACCCTCGGCGTGGAAGGGATCGTGCTGGCACCCGCCGCCAAGGTCTGGGAGGCGCTTCCGGCGGTGCTGACCGATCTGGGCCTCGACTTGAACTTCCGGGAGCCGGCCACCCGCCGGGTCGGGACCTGCTACCAGAAGCTCCGACTCCGACTGGCTGGCGACCTGCTGTCCACGTTCGTCGAGTGCGGCGACAGCCGCGGGGTGCCGAACGCGGATCGATACGAGGTCGCGCTGACGGTCCTGACGACGGTGATGCCCACCGGGGCGAACACCTCGAAGGTCTACACGTTCGTCCTCGGAGTGGGACTCGACTCGTCCGGGGCCCTTCGCGATCGGCTCTGGTGCTTCTCCAAAGGCGCGCTCGAGGAGCTCATCCGGAGCAGGGTCGAGGAGCGGACGAGGGTCTGAGCCGTGGATCCGAGAGTTGCCACCATGTTCAGGCGTCGCTGGTTGTTTGCCCTGGTCGTCGTGGCTGGGCCGGTCGGGGCACAGGATCGATTGGCTCGACCGGAGCCACGCAACGAGTTCACCGTCCAGAGCAACGTGACGATCCCGATGCGGGATGGGGTGCTGCTGGCGGCCAGCCTGTATCTCCCCAAGAACGTCGGTGGCCGGTTTCCGGTGGTGGTCCTGCGGACGCCTTACGGGAAGGACCGCTACCGCGGCTCGATCGGCCCAGCCGAGTTCTTTGCGGGGCAGGGGTATGCCGTGGTGTCGCAGGACGTTCGTGGCAAAGGGGCCTCGGATGGCGACTACCAAGTGCAGTCCCACGATCGGGACGACGGGTACGACACCATTGACTGGGCGGCCCGCCAGCCGTGGTCGACCGGCAAGGTGGGGACGTTCGGATGCTCGTATCTGGGTGAAGTCCAGGTGCTCCTGGCCGGAGCGCGGCATCCCAATCACCTCGCGGCGGTGCCTCAGGCCGCGGCCGGCGGGCTCGGTTCCGCCGGCGGGTACTGGTCGGGGTTCGGGGCGTACGAGAACGGCGTCTTCTCCCTCAGCTCGGCCTTTGGGTGGTTCCTCGACGCGGGGGCCAAGTCCAAGGAAACCACCCGTCCCGACAGCGTCGATTTCGCGGCCTTGCTCCGCTCCCGGCCGACCATCGAGATGATCCGGGCGGCCGGTGGGCCGCCCACCGACTTCGAGGACTTCATTTCGCATCGGCCGGGCGACGGGTACTGGTTCCGCCAGGGATACGCCACCGACACCACTCGATTCGACGTCCCCGCGTTGCACGTCAACTCCTGGCTCGACTATGGCGCGGAGCAGACGCTGGCCCTGTTCGACCTCTTCAAACGGAACGCGGTATCGCCCCGAGCGCGCGACAACCAGTTCGTGATCATTTCTCCCACCGAGCATTGCGCCTCCGAGGCAGCCACCGAGTTCACCCGGGTCGGCGATCGGGTGGTCGGAGATGCTCGCTACCCGTACTGGACGATCTACCGGAACTGGTTCGACTACTGGCTCAAGGACCTTCCCGACGCGCTTCGAGGGTTCCCGAAGGTCCACTACTACGTGATCGGCGCCAACGAATGGCGGACCGGCAACACCTGGCCGCCGGCGGACATGCGGCGCGTGTCCTATCATCTGTCGAGCCGCCGGGGCGCCAACACCGGCAGGGGTGACGGTCTCCTTGCGCTGGCGCGGCCGACGATGGCCGGTCGGGACACCATCCGGGTCGATCCGGCGGATCCCGTTCCGTCCCGGGGCGGGACGATCTGCTGTACCGGCAATCCGGCCGATCGGCCTGGGATCTTCGACCAGGCCGATCTCGAATCGCGCCCGGATCTTCTGGTGTACTCCACGCCGCCGCTGGCCAACCCGGTCACGATCGCCGGCCCAGTCCGGGCGGTCCTCTACCTTTCCACCGACGTTCCCGACACCGACGTGGCCGCCAAGCTGATCGATGTCGATCCGAGCGGGAGGGCGTGGAACGTGGTCGACGGGATCTTCCGGCTCCGGTTTCGGAACGGGATCGCCGCACCGGCGCCGGCCGAGCCGGGCAAGCTCTATCGAGTGGAGGTATCCCTGAAGTCGATCGCGTATCGGTTCGGGGCTGGTCACCGCATCCGGCTCCATCTGGCGGGCAGCAGCTTCCCGCAGTGGGAACTCAACTCCAACACCGGTGGAAACATCTTCGACGAGACCGCGTATGTGGTGGCGTCAAACGCCATCCATTTCGGTCCCGAGCAGCCGTCCGCTCTGCTGCTGCCGGTGGTGCCGAGGTGACCCGGCGGTGGTCGTGCCTCAGGGGCCGGGCTGGCGGGGTGTTCGGGGTGCTCGCGGTCAGTGTGGTGGCAGCCGGTCGGGCGGCGGCCCAGGAGGCCGCGCCACCCGGTCCCGATCTGCTCTGGGCCAAACTCGGGTCGGAAGTGACCCGGATCGAACGCGGGTTCGACGGCATTCTCGGGGTGGCAATCAAGGATCTGACCGACGGGCGGACCTTTACCCTGAATGCCGACCTGGTCATGCCGACGGCGAGCATGATCAAGATCGCCGTGTTGGGCGAGTTATATCGACAGGGCAAGCAGGCCGAGCGGTACCGGGTCGACGCCGCGGATGCGTTGCCCGGCGACGACATTCTGAGCCGGCTCACCCCGGGCGTCACCGAGCTGACTTGGCGGGATGTGGCGGTGATGATGGTGGCCGTCAGCGACAACTCCGCCACCAACGTCCTGATCGACCGCCTCGGGATGCCGGCCATCAACCGGATGCTCGAGTCGATCGGGCTCCAGGCGACCCGGCTCAATCGGAGGATGCTCGACTTGGCGGCCGCCAAAGCCGGGCGGGAGAACGTCGCGACGCCGCGTGAGATGGTGGCGCTGCTCGAGGCAATCCACCGCGGACGGGTGGTCCCCGCCGACCGGCTCGCCGACTTTCTCGGCGTGCTGGGGATGCACAAAGAGGGCTACCTCAACGACCGGTTGCCCGAGGGCACCCCGATTGCCAACAAGCCGGGGTGGCTGGACGGGGTCCGTGCCGACGCGGCGCTGGGCTTGCCACCGGGGCGTCCGTTCGCGATCTCGGTCATGACGACGTTCGGTGCCAACGACCGGGCCGCGGAGGCGGCGATCGCCGAAATCGGCGAACTGACCTGGCGGTTCTTCGAGCGGCTGGGACAATCGTCCCGATACGGACGGCGAATGTGAGGGTGTGAGGATGATGGAGGTGCTGGCGCCCTGGCGTGATCTGTTCCGGCTCAACACCCGGCTGTTTCGGAACGCGCTGGCGGATCTCTCCGAGGAGTCGGGCGCGGCCCGCCCGAACGAGCGTACCAACAACGTGGCGTTCATCGCCGGCCATCTGGTGGAGACCAGGGCCTGGACCGCCCGCTACCTCAGGTTGGCGACGCCGCCGCCGTTCGGCGGCGTGCTCGAGCACGCCACCGGGATCGCCGATATCCCGGTCCTCCCGACCCTGGCCGACATCCGGCCGGCGTGGGACGCGGTGAGCGCCACGCTGGTCGGGCGGCTCGAAGCCCTGACGGCGGGCGAACTGGATGCGCCGTCGTCCCAGCGGTTTCCAGGCGTGGCGCCGACGGTGCTCGGTGGCCTCGCGTTTCTGGCGCAGCACGAATCCTATCATGTGGGCCAGTTGGCGTTGCTCAGGAAGTACCATGGTCTCCCATCGATGTCGTATCGGTGAGCGGACCCCACTTCATTCGGAAAGGCTCGAGGGAATGCGGGACACACTGATGCTGGCGGTCGTGGCTGTCGGGGCGTTGGCGGGGTGCGGGGGAACGGGATCGACCGCGGGAACCGGGGGCGGCGCCACCAAGCCGACCGGCGAGCGGGCGGCTCTGGTCGCGAAAATCGACTCCTTGATCAGCGCGCCGATTGCCGCGGGCAACGTGGCCGGCGCGTCGATCGCGGTGGTCAAGGGGCGTGACACGATCGCGGTGCAGGGCTTTGGCCTGGCCAACGTCGAACTCGCCGTCCCGACGATGCCGCATGCCAGCTACGAAATCGGCTCGGTGACCAAGCAGTTCACCGGCGCGGCGATCATGCAACTGGTCGAGCAGGGCAAAGTCGGCCTCGACGACGACATCAGCAAATACCTGCCCGACTACAACAGCCAGGGCCGCAAGATCAACGTCCGTCAGCTGCTCGACCACACGTCCGGCATCAAGGGCTACACCGAAATTCCCGAGTTCCGAACCCTCCAGGTCTTCGACTATCCCCGAGATACCCTGGTCAAGATCTTTGCCAAGAAGCCGTTCGACTTCGAACCGGGTGAAGAGGAGATCTACAACAATTCCGCCTTCTTCCTGGCCGGGCTGATCGTGGCGAAGGTGAGTGGGATCTCGTACGAGGAGTACGTCCAGAAGAATCTCTTCGACAAGGCGGCCATGAAGGACGCCCACTACTGCAGCGAACGGAAGATCCACAAGCTCAAGGTGACCGGCTACGACAGCGACTCCGCCGGCCTGATCCAGAAGAGTCCGCTCAGCCACCAGTGGCCGTATGCCGCCGGCTCGCTGTGTGCCTCGGCCATCGATCTGGTGGCCTGGAACGAGGCGCTCCACCGGGATGGCAAGATCCTCGGCGCCGCCGCGTATCAGGAGTTCCTGAACCCAGGAGTGCTGAACGACGGGACCGTCCTTGGGTATGCCAAGGGCATCGCCGTTTACCCGCGGCTCGGCCGGAAGGCGTACCATCACGGAGGTGGGATCAACGGGTTCCTGTCCGAGAACATTTACTTCCCGGACGATTCGCTCAGCGTCGTGGTGCTCTTCAATACCGCGGGCCCCGAGGGGCCCGACAAGTATGCGCTCCAGATCGCCGAAATGATCCTCGGCAAGCCCGCCGACGCGGCCAAACCGGTTGATGGCGACCCGACCCGCTTTGCCGGCACCTACGCGGGCCGGGGCCGCGGTCAGGCCACCGAGATCACGGTGGCGGTGGCGGACGGCAAGGTGACGGCCAAAGCACCGATGCTCGGCGATTCCGCCCAGGCGCTGACGTACTTGGGCAACGACACCTTCGGGCGCGACGAAATGCGGCTCGTCTTCTCCGGCGCCGACGGCCGGGTCACCAAGCTCCGGATCGATATCGGGTACGGCAATAACCTCCTGGTCCGGAAGTAGGGCGGCGGATGCGACGGTATCGGTGGTTGCTGGCGGCGGGCGTGCTGGTGGCGCCCGCCGCGTTGAACGGGCAGGACCGGGCGGCGGTCGTGGCCCGGATCGATTCGCTGATGTCGGCGCCGATCACGGCTGGACGGATCGCGGGAGCGTCGGTTGCGGTCGTCAGGGGACGCGACACGATTCTGATCAGAGGATACGGCTGGGCTGATCTCGATCTCGTGGTGCCCACGCCGCCCAACGCCATCTACGAGGTCGGGTCGGTCACCAAGCAGTTCACCACGGCGGCCATCCTCCAACTCGCCGAGCAAGGCAAACTCTCGCTCGACGACGATCTGACGAAGTACCTCCCCGACTATCCCGCGCAGGGTCGGCGGATCTCGATCCGCCGGCTGATGGACCATACGTCCGGGATCAAGGGGTACACGGAGATCGCCGAGGCGCGGTCACTGTTCATGATGAAGCTGTCGAAGGACTCGATCGTCGGGGTCTTTTCCCGGCGGCCGTTCGAGTTCGAGCCCGGCGACGCGCTGGTCTACAACAATTCGGCCTATTTCCTCCTGGGCCTGATCGTGGAGAAGGTGGCGGGGATGTCCTACGAGGGCTACCTCCAGAAGAACCTCCTCGACCGGGTCGGGATGTCCAGCTCGAGCTACTGCAGCGAGTCGGCGATCGTGAAGCGGAAGGTCCGGGGATACAACGGCGGGCCCCGAGGGCTGATGAAGGCCTTCCAGCAGGACCATGCCTGGCCGTACGCGGCCGGGTCGCTCTGTTCCACCGCGGGCGATCTGATTGCCTGGCTTCGGGAATTGCACCAAGGTGGCCAGGTGGTGACGCGGTCCGCGTATCGGGAACTGATCACGCCGGGCACGCTCAACGACGGCACCCGGCTTCGCTACGCCAAGGGGCTGTCGGTCGTCGACGAGGACGGCCGTCGGATGATCAGTCACGGGGGCGGCATCAGCGGATTCGTTTCGGAAACCCGATATTATCCGGCCGCGGACCTGGCGGTCGTGGTGCTGTTCAATACCGCCGGTGGGGCGGATCCGAGCGAGGCGGCCCGCGGGATCGCCGGGATCGTACTCGGACCGCCACCGCCGCCGCCCGCTGGGGTGGCCTATCCAGCCGACCTGGCCGAACTGGCGGGCCGGTACCGCGGCGTGGGCCGGGGGGCGCCGGTCGATCTCTCGGTCGTGGTCGAGGGCGCCGGGCTCAAAGTCCGCCAGGGGAATGGGCCCCTCCGGGAACTCCGGTACGCCGGAGACGACGTGTTCCATGGCACCTCGGGGCGGGATCGCTACCGGATCATTCGCGAGGGTGGCAAGGTCGTGGCCGTGCAACTCGATCTGGTGTCCGTCGTGACGCGCTTGGCCCGGCAACCCTGAGCTCTGGTCTTCCATGACACGCGTGTTTGGCTCGCTCATTCTCGTCCTTGCCGGGTCTCCCCTCGGGGCCCAGACCCGGCTGCCCGACGGCACCCTGCCGCGGCCCGCCGTCGCCTTCGTGAACGCGAGCGTCATCGACGTGCGCGCCGGGACGGTGCGGTTCGGCCAGTCGGTCGTGGTTCGCGATGGTCGGATCGTGTCGGTGGGGCTGGGGCTGGCGTCCGGGGAGGTTCCGGTCATCGATCTCCGCGGCAAGTTCCTGGTGCCGGGTCTGATGGATGCCCATACCCACCTCGACAACCTGGCGGCGGCGCGGCGGGCCCTCGAAACGGGCGTGACCACGGTCCGGAGCGCCAGCGTCGGGTCGTTTCGGGACGTGGCGATCCGCGAGATGAGTCGGGCCGGCTACCTGGCCGGCCCGGACATGCTGGCGGCCGGGCTGTTCGTGACTCCCAACCTCGATGACGCCATCCTGGCCGATCCAGCGTTAGGCAGCCTCGTCGGCGGTGTGCAGGGCGTCGAGCGAATCCGTCAGCTGGTCCGGGTCAACCTGGCTCACGGCGTCGACGTGATCAAGACCCGTGGCACCGAGCGAGCCGGTCGACCAGAGACCGATCCCCGCCAGCAAGTCTACTCCGAGGCGGAACTCCGCGCGGTGGTCGAGGAGGCCGCCACCCGCAACGTTCCGATCCTGGCGCATGCCCATGGCGACGAAGGGGCCTACGCCGCCGTCGCGGCCGGGGTCCGGAGCATCGAACATGGGACCTACCTCTCGGATTCGACCCTGGCGTTGATGAAGGCCAAGGGAACCTTTCTCGTCCCGACCTACTCGACCCTCATCGACCTCCTCGAACCGGGTGGCGACTACGATGATCCCGTCACCCACGTGCGGGCCATGCACATGTTGCCTCGGATGGCCGAGACGGTGCGGAAAGCGCACCGTCTCGGCATCCCGATCGTCACCGGCGCGGACGTGAGTTATACCTCGGCGAGCGTTACCCGGGTGGCGCATGAAGTGGCCAACCTCGTCACCCTCGGGATGACGCCGGTCGAGGCGATTCGTTCCGCCACGCTGGTGGCGGCTCGACTGTTCGGGATCGAACGGCAGACCGGCGCGATCGAGCCGGGGCTCGAGGCGGACCTGATCGTGGTGGAGCGAAACCCCCTCGAAAACCCGGCCGCGCTGCAGGACGTTCTTTTCGTCATGAGCAACGGGCGGATCGCGGTCGACCGGCTCCGATTCGGCAAGCCCTGAGCCGCGGAACGGCCCGGCGTTCGACGACCGCGGACGACAGCGGGCGTCAGGGCCGGGGGAGTGCGTCGAGCACGATCTGCCGATGGACCACGCTCAGGTCGCCCGTCTGACTCGGTAGGACGCGGGCGGGTCGTGGTGGGATCGACACGCCCGGTAGCGTCGGGATCCCGGCTGACTGGGCGAACAGCTCGAGCACCGGTCGGGCCTCGGCCGGGACGACGATGCCCAATGTGAATCCCGAGTCCGGCGGGGCCGAGTACGAGGTGGCCCAGGACGGGGCCCGGTAGCGGAATCGACTCGGGTCCACCTCCCGACCGTCGATGCGCGCGGTGGTGACGGGGGTCGCGACGGTGCGGATCGTGATCGCTTCGGTGCCGGGCGCGGGGCGGATCCGGACGGTCAGGTGACGGCCGTCGCCGGTGACGGTGTCCTCGATGAGGGTCGCGGTCGGCGCGCCGAGGCCGGCCCGGGGTGCCGGCGCCGCCACGACGCGGAACGATGCTCCCAGCATTCGCGTCAACCAGTCCGGTGGCCCCTCGGGGCCCGTCGCGGAATCCGGGACGACAACCCGCGCGTTCGCACCGAGTGCTTCGAGATTCCAGGATCCCGGCGGGGCGTAGCCCGCGGCGGTGACGAGCCAGCCCTGACCCGAATCGGCGTTTTCGGCATAGCCGACCACCGACCGGATGGGGTGCGTCGAGTCGCGCCGGCCGGCGCGGAGCCCGAACCCGATCAGCACCAGTCCCACGGCCGTCACCGTCAACGCCGCCCGCCAGGGCCGCGCTCCCCCGACTGCCTCGAGGTCCGCGGCCAGCAGCCACGCCGTCAGCGGAACGAGCGCCCCGATGGCAATGGCACCCGGGCCCGCCACCCCGACCGCCACCAGACCCATTCCGTAGAGTACCGGCACGATCATCGTCAGGGTGACCACCGCGGGGACCCAGCGGAGTACCAACCAGGCCGGCGATTCCCGGAGCCGTCGGCCCGCCAGCGCGATGGCCGCCGCGCCGATCAGAGGCCACACCAGCACGTAGCTCACCCCCGGAAGCCGCCAACTGGCGACGGCGCCGAGGACCGCCCAGACCAGCAGCGGTCCGAGCGCCAGCGCGGCGGGCGTGGCCCAGCGACGGACGATGGCCCAGACCGTCAGCGCCACCCCCGTGCCGGTTACGGCCAACGCCGAGGCGAAGAGGATGGCGGGCCCGCGGGCGCCGAGTCCGTGCGGTGGGTGCCGGCCGGCAAGGAACGCGAGCCCGCCGCCAGCCGCGACGACCACCACCGTGCCCAGGAGCCCGAGCAGGAGGCCTCGGAGCCAGCGGTGGTCCGAGCGGATGACCCGGACGAAGACCCCGACCACTAGCACCAGTGCCATCAGGGCAAGCGGCCGCGCCATCCCCTCAGGGTAGACGATCAGGCCGAGGAGCGGTGCTTCGAAGAACACGGCGTTGCCGGTGGCCGGCCGGGGCAGCGGTCCTCGGCCGAAAGCGCGGGTCAGCGCCAGGGCATGGCCGCCCTCCTGCTGGATCGCGCCCGGGTCGATGTGATCGGCATCGTCCTCGCTGGTATGGTAGCGCTCGACCCCATCGGCAAAGGCGAAGTTGAGGCCTGGCACGCCGAGCGCAAAGAACTCCGAGAGGTCGGTGTCGTTGGGGAGGAACTGGTAGACCGTCACGGCCAGGGAGGTGGCCGCGGCATGGGGAAGGTCGGCCAGGACGTTCACCTGGTCGAGGTTGCCGGGTCCCGTTTGGAACATCACCGCCTGGCCGCCGGTGCCGCGGGCCTCGAAATTGAGGATCATCTTCACGTCGCCCGCCCAGGGATGTTCCCGGACGAAGGCCGCGGCGCCGAGCAGGCCGGCCTCCTCTCCGTCGGTAAAGAGAGCGATCACGTCGTGTTGAAGCGGACCGCCCGCCCGGAGTGCGCGGAGCGTCTCGAGCAGCACCGCCGTCCCGGAGGCCGCGTCACTCGCGGCCGGCGCGGCGCCTACCCCATCGTAGTGCGAGGCCAGCATCACGGCGGGACCACCCGGCGCGGTGCCTGGCAGCCGGGCCAGCACGTTCTCGACCCGCCCGACTTGCTGAAACCGGGTCCCGATGGCCGTGGTCCGCTGGATGTCCGCCGTCAGTCCGAGCGCGGCGAGTTCGGTCACGAGATAGTCGCGGACCCGGTCGTGGTCGGCGCTGCCGATCGGATGCGGTCTCAACGCGATGGTGCGAACGTGACGCATGGCCCGCTCAGCCGAAAACGAGCTGTCCGGCGCGGTGGCCGGAACGGGATCGGGCGGGCCGTTGGCGGCCCACCGCGAAAAGCCGACCGCGAGGGCCAGAAGCACGAGACCGGCGACGAACGGGGACGGGCGGTCGGGAGACGGCATGTGGCTCGAGGACCAGTTGGTGGTGGGGAAGCTTACGCTGAGGCGTCGCCGGTCCGCGGGCCGGCTTCGAGACCGGCAAGGAACTCCGAGATCAGCAGGGCGTATTCACCCGGCTTGATGATGCTGACGCCGTGGCCGGCACCGGGAACCAGCCGGAGCGTGCCCCGGCGGGCGGCCGCGAGAAACCGGGGTTCCTCCCGGCGGTTGAGCCAATCCCGGGTGCCGTTGACGAGCAGGACCGGAGCGTCGATCCGCGCCAGCATGGACCGAAAGTCGATGCCGCGGAGCGCGGCCACCGCCTCGGCGAAGGCGGCCGGACGGAGGCCGGCGGCCACCATCGCGGGTCCGGCTTCGAACTCACGGCCGACGCGCAGGTTGAGTCGCTGGAGCAACCGATCCTGCGGCAGGAGCCCGGCCAACCAGCCACGGAGACCGGCTGAGATCGCCATCAGCCCTCGGAACGTCGCGGTGGCGCCGGCGAGAACGGCGCCGTCGAGTCGATCGGCGACCGCTTCCGCGGCGGCCATCGCCGTGTAGGAGCCGAGCGAATCGCCGACCAGTACCACCCGGCTGGGAGCGAGGGACGTCACCAGCGATCGCACCGTGTCGACGGCGCCTGCCACCGTATACCGTTCGTCGCGACGGGCCCCGTGGCCGGGCAGGTCGGGGGTGAAGACCCGGTGGGTTCGGGCGAGCACCGGCGCGATGGGATCCCACATCCGGCTGTTCAATACCGCGCCATGGAGGAGGATCACCGCCGGTCGATCGTCGGGGCCGCGGGAGGGCGCGTTCATGCGGCGGAGCCGGATCGATCGAGTTGCCGGGCGTGGTGATCGTTGTGCACGGTGAGGAAACGGAGGGCCTGGGCCGCCTGGAGCCGGCCGAAGACATGATGGGTGATCGTTACCTCGCGATCCCGCGCCGCGGACGCGAGGGTGTCCTCGGCTCGAGTGGCCAGTTCGATCAGGTCCGCCAGCAGCGGCTCACGCGGGAAGGGTCCGGGGCCGGGCCGCGCTTCGCGAGGGGCGCGGGCGCCCTTGGGAATCCGCCCCTGTTCGAGAATTTTCGGCAGGAACCGGAATCGGAGGATGAGCCGAAGCCACCATGAGGTTCGAACCTCGAGCCCCGCGCCACCCGCCAGCTGCCGTCCGAGGACCGCATAGACCATCCGGAGGTGCTCGCCGATCTGCGCCGGGGACCACTGGCCCGATCGAGTGGGTACCTCCCAGGCCTCCTCCGGGACCGCCCGAGCCGACGCGACGAACGCCTGGATCGAGGTCTGGTGAGCGGCTCGGGCCACGGTTTGATCGGCGGGCATGGATGGTCGTTTCCGTAGCGGTCAGTCGAGCCGGAACACTCGGCGCGCGGTGCCGCCGAGAAACGCGGCCTGGCCTTCGGGGCTCAAGCCAAGGTCGGCCAGCCCCTCCAGGCATGCGGCTGCCGTCAACATGGGGTAGTTGGTGCCAAACATCACCTTCCGGCCGCCGTGTCCGCGGAGAAACGCGACGAAATCCGCCGGGTAGCGGGTGATTTTCCAGGCGGACGTGTCGAGGTAGACGTTGGGAAATTTGGTGGCCAGTGAGATGACTTCTTGGGTCCAGGGGGCGCCGATATGGCCGGCGACGATTCGGAGCTCTGGAAATTCGAGCGCGACGTGCTCGAGGTAGGGAATCGGCCGCCCGGGTTCGGACGACATGAGCGGGCCGGTGTGGCCCACCTGGAGGCAGACAGGGATGTCGAGCTCGATGCACTCGGCGTAGAGCGGATAGTAGCGGCGGTCGTCGGGTGGGAGTGTCCACAGCCACGGGACGATCCGTAGCCCACGGAATCCGAGCGTCCTGACGCAACGGCGCAACTCACGGACGCCGTCCATCGGCCGGGCCAGGTTGGTGGCCGCGAGTCCGCGGAACCTGGTCGGGTGCGCCGCGATGAACCCCGCCACTTCGTCGTTGTCGATCAGGGATCCCCACGGTGCCCACCAAGCCGCCAGAAGGCCGATCCCTACGCCGGCCTCATCCATCGTCGCAATGGTGGTCTCGAGCGGGGTCTCCGGGATGGCTTCCTGGCGGGTCCATCGGCGGAGCGACTCAAAAATTGGCTGTTCCTGAAAGCGGCGAGTGGGGTGCTGCATCCAGACATCGACGATCGGCCCAGTCATCGCTCGGCTCACCGCTGGCGCCAGAGATCGGCCGGGGTGGCCCGGCTTGCCCGGATCGCTGGCGCAATGGCCGCGATCAAGGCCGCGGCCACCAGGATCGCGGCGGCGCCGAAGACCAAGTCGGGTTCCCAGGCGGGGACGCCAGGCATGATTCGGCCCAGTTCGGGCCAGAGGGCCGGTCCAAAGAAGGCGAGGGCCAGGCCGACGCCCCAGATCCCGGTCCGCGCGGCGTGAGCGAGAACCAAGGCGATCACCTGTCGGCGTCGGGCGCCGACCGAGCGGCGGATCGCCAATTCCTGACGAAGGGCCCGAACCCAGAGGAGCATCAGACTCATGGTGCCGACGACCGCGAGGACCAGCACGAGCACGCCTTCGGCGAGGAACATCCGACCGAACCAGCGCATCGGACCCGTGGTGGCCGCCGCTAGGTCGGCTCCGGACATCCGATCGGTTACCCGATAGCCGGCCATCGGCACCGGGTCGAAATCAGCGGGCGGCGGTCGGGAGCCGGCTCCGGCGTCGATAAGCAGTTCGGCGACTCGCGGCGGGTGCTGCAGGCTGCTGAGGTAGACCGCTTCGAGCGGGGCCGAGCCACCGCCCAGGCCGGCCACGCGGCCGTCGTCGACGACGCCGATGACCCGATAGCCGGTCCCCTTCAGACGGCCGCCCGGGAAGAGCTGTCGGCCGACGGCGTTGCCGTCTTGGAAGTACCGCCCCGCGAGGTAGCTGTTGACGACGGCGACGCGGGCCGAATACTGTATGTCGTTCCGATCCAAGACCCGCCCCTCGACCCATCGGGCCCCGCGGGCCCGAACGGTGCCCGCCCC
>CADEGB010000076.1 GCA_902826755.1 uncultured Gemmatimonadota bacterium | reverse complement strand
GTGCGACCCTGGCGCCGGCGCGGGGCGGTCGGGAGGGCTTCACCCTCGACGCCCCGGCGAGCGTCGACACGCTCCTCAACGGGACCGAGCTGGTGAGCAAGGCCCGCTGGAAGAAGGACCGTCTCGTCGTCGAGCGGGAGTTCAGGGAACTCGCCAAAGTCAGGGAAAGCTACCGGATCGACCCCGACACCGGCGAGCTGGTGGTCGAGGTGGTGGTGTCACCGAAGAACTTCCCCCGGACGATCGAGCTGCGTCGCGTCTACGACCGGGCCGATGTTCGTTAGGCGGCTCCGGGCCATCGCGGGCCTGACCCTCGCGCTCCTCGCCGCGCCCGCCAGGACGGTGGCGGGGCAGGTCGGCGCGTCCACCGACCTCCTCACCGGCCTCATCACCGGTGACCAGGGCAGGCCCCTGACCGACGTCCTCGTCGAAGCGCAGTCGCTCGAGACGAAGGTGACCCGGTCGACCCGGACCGACGCCAGGGGCCGCTACACCATCCTCTTCCCCGATGGTGGCGGGCAGTACCGCCTCACGGTCCGGATGATCGGCGCGGTCCCCGTCCAGCGGACCATCGCCCGCCAGACGGACGAGGATCGGATCGTCACCAACATCACCCTGTCGTCGACCCCGCAACAGCTGGCCGAAGTGACCGTCAGGGGGCGGGCGGGACCGCCGAACGGAATGACACCGCCGGCCGCCGGCGCGACCGAGCGGAGCCTCGACCCCGACCGGATCGCCCGCCTCCCGATCGACGCCAGCGATCTCAACCTCCTGGCCACGCTCGCTCCCGGCGTCGTCAACGTCCGCGGCACCGATTCGACCTCGCAAAGCTACTCGGTCGCCGGCCAGCGGCCCAACGCCAACGCCATCACGCTCGACGGCCTCTCTTTCGGCTCGGGCGCCATTCCGCAGGACGCGATCCGGACGGCGCAGGTCGTCACCAACGGCTACGACGCCTCCCGCGGCCAGTTCAGCGGCGGTCAGATCGCCACCACGACCCGGGGCGGCACCAACGTGCTCCAGGGTACCCTCAACTACGGGCTCCGGGATCGCGGCCTCACGATCTCCTCCGAGCAGGGCAACCCCTTCGCCACCGGGTTCAGCCAGCATCAGCTCTCCGGCGGCCTCGGCGGCCCGCTCCGGAAGGACAAGCTCTTCGTCTTCGGGTCGGCCCAGGCCCGCCTTCGTGGTGACGAGGTTCAGTCCCTCGGCAACGCCCCCCCGAACTCCCTCGTCCGGCTCGGCGTGGCTCCAGACTCCGCCAGGCGGTTCACCGACGTGGTGACTTCGCTCGATCCCGGCACTTCCGCCGATCCAGTGGCCGAGGATCGCGACAGCGATGACCTGTCCGCCATCGGACGGATCGACTACCTGGTTAGCTCGGCGCACACCCTGACGCTCCGGGGCGACTACCGCTGGAACCACCAGGCTCCGACCCGGATCACGCCGCTTTCCCTCGGCAACACTGGCGGGACCGCGTCCAACTCGGCGGGCGGCGGGATGATCGCCCTGAGCTCGCGATTCGGCGCCGTGATCAACGAGCTTCGCGCCTACGGGTCGAGCAGCACGCGGACGGCGTCGAGCGAGACCCGGCTTCCACAGGGCCGGGTCCAGGTCGGCTCCGATCTTCCCGACGGCTCCCAGGGGATCACGACCCTGACCTTCGGCGGCAACCCCGGTCTGCCGCAGACCGCCGACACCCGAACGGTCGAAGTCGCCGAGGAAGTGTCCTGGCTTCCCGGGCAGGGCAGTCACCGCCTCAAGCTCGGCCTTCTCTTCAATCGGACCCGCTCGAGCGAGGACGCCTCGTTCAACCGCTACGGCACTTTCACCTACAACTCGCTCGCCGACCTCGAAGGCGGCCTTCCGGCGAGTTACACCAGGACCGTCGGTCCGACGCTCCGCGACCACGCCGCCACCGCCACCGCGCTCTACCTGGCCGACAACTGGCGGGTGAGCAACCAGCTCCAGCTCACCGCCGGTGCTCGGGTCGAGCGGACCGTCCTGAGTGGCGCGCCGGCGTATAACGCGGCGATCGACGCGGCGTTCGATCGCCGGACCGACCGCTGGCCATCGGAGCTGCGGGCCACGCCGCGGGTCGGCTTCACCTGGATCATCGGCGGACTCGACTCCCAGTCACCACCCACGTGGTTCGTCCGCGGAGGTGTCGGGCTCTTCCGGAGTGCGATGCCGACCTCGCTGGTAGCCGCGGTCCAAGCGGCCCCGGGGTTCGACGACACCGAGAGCCAGCTCGTCTGCGTCGGCGCGGCCGTTCCGACGCCCGACTGGAACCGATACCGCGGCGATCCCGGTTCGATTCCCTCGTCCTGTCGCGCCGGTGGACCGACCGTCACGACCCGCCAACCGACCGCGACCGTGTTCGAGCCCGGCTTCGAGGTCGGCCGGGCCTGGCGAGGATCACTCGGCATCAACCGGCG
Source organism: uncultured Gemmatimonadota bacterium (assembly GCA_902826755.1). Lineage (GTDB taxonomy): Bacteria > Gemmatimonadota > Gemmatimonadetes > Gemmatimonadales > GWC2-71-9 > SHZU01. The sequence goes on along the minus strand of CADEGB010000076.1, from coordinate 12,084 downwards.
GATCGGTCTCTCGATGCTCGGGGTTGAATTCTCCTGGGCCCGGGGCGTAGCCCAGTCGGGCTACACCGACCTGAACCTTGGTTCGGTGCGGTTCAATCTCGGCGCCGAAGCCGGCCGGCCCGTTTTCGTTCCGGCCGGATCGATCGACGCCGCCACCGGAGTGACCAGCCTCTTCGACTCCCGCCGGGCGGCCGAATTCGGACAGGTGCTCCAGGTCGACAGCGATCTCGAGTCGAGCACTGCCCAGGTGACCGTCTCGGCCATGGGTGTCACCCGCGGTGGGACGATCTTCAACCTGTCCTATACATTGGCCCGGTCCCGGGACCAGTCGTCCGGCTCCCAGTTCGGCGGCGCCCAGCGCGGCTTCGCCATTCAGACGGCCGGAGTCGACCCCAACCTCCGCGAGTGGGCCACCAGCGACTTCGAGCGGCGCCACTCGTTCCTCACCACGCTCACGGTTCCGATCGGGGCGTCCCTCGAGGTGACCGCGATCGGGCGGATGACGAGCGGGACGCCGTACACCCCGTTGATCAACTCCGACATCAACGGCGACGGGGCCGCCAACGATCGGGCCTTCGTGTTCGACGCGGCAGCCGCGGACCCGACGGTGGCCGCCGGGATCGAGGCCCTGATCGCCGGCGGAGCCGGCTGCCTCGCCCGCCAGGAGGGCGCCATCGCGCGCCGGAACAGCTGCAACGGCCCGTGGCAGCCCTCGCTCGACCTCCAGCTCAACATCCGTCCCGCCCTGCTCTCACGCGATCGCCGGCTCAGCGTCTCGGTCGTCACCAGCAATCTTCTCGGCGGGCTCGACGAGCTGGTGCACGGCGCGGACGGCCTCAAGGGCTGGGGACAGTTCGCCCGACCGGATCCGACCCTGCTCTACGTCCAGGGGTTCGATCCCGTCACCTCGAGCTACCGATACCGGGTCAACGAAAGGTTCGGCGCCACCACCACGTCCGCGGCGGCGATCCGCGAGCCGTTCCAGGTCGGCTTCCAGCTCCGCTACACCATCGGGCCCGATCGCCAGCGCGAGATGATGGCGAGCCTCCGGGGCGGCGGGCCCGCGGCGTTCTTCTCCCGATTCGAGTCGGTCCTTCCGAATCCGGCCAAGGAAGTCATCGCAATCCGGATCGCGCTCCGCCTCGAGGACTCGCAAGTCACCCGCCTTCAGGCGATGGCCGACTCGTTCGAACAGACCAGCCGGGCGGTGGCCGACACGCTCCGCCGCCGGATCGAGAAGGCGGGCGCCAATCCGGACCCCGGCCGCCTGATGGCCACGATCCGGCCGCTCCTCGACGCCACCAGGGCCCGGTTTGCCTCGGCGCTGGAGGCGATCCACCGGATCCTCACCGAGACGCAATGGGCCCAGGTGCCCGAGCGGATCCGCAGTCCCCGGATTGGCCCGGGAGGCCCGGGCGGTCCACCGGGCTCGCCGCCCATTCCTCCACCCGACAATCCCGGCCGCTGACCGGAGGTGCCATGACCCCTTTCGATCGACGGCGCTGGCGCTTTGCCGCTGCCATGCTCCTCTCGCTGACGGCCGGCGCCCTCGAGGCGCAAACCCGCACTATCACCGGCACGGTGCGCGACCGGGAGACCAGTGAGGTCATCCCACGGGCAGTCGTGGCGATCAGGGGGATGACCCGGACCACGTCGAGCAACGTCGACGGCCGGTTCACCTTCCTCGGCGCGCGGACCGATACCGTCTACCTCGTCGTCCGCGCCCTCGGCTTCACCCCGGTGGAGCGGATGATCGAGCCCGGCACCGGAGAGACCCGGATCGAGGTCCGGATGAAGGCATCGCCGATCACGCTCGACGAGGTCACCGTCACGGCCGAGGTGGATCGGGCGGTCAAGGCAACCGAAGCGGTGAGCGTGCTCGAGATCTCCCCGTCGGTGGTGTCGCAGCTCCCGAACGTGGGCGAGCGGGATCTCTTCCGTTCGATCCAGCTGATGCCGGGTGTGAGCGGCACCAACGAGAGTTCGGCGGGCCTCTACGTCCGGGGCGGCACCCCGGACCAGAACCTGGTCCTCCTCGATGGAATGACGGTCTATCACGTCGATCACTTCTACGGCTTCTTCAGCGCCTTCAATGCCGACGCGATCAAGGACGTCAAGGTCTGGAAGGGCGGCTTCCCGGCGGGGTATGGCGGCCGGGTTTCGAGCGTGGTGGAGCTGACCGGGAAGACCGGCGACGTCGCCAAGGTCCGCTACGGGATGGGCCTGAGCTTCCTGAGCGGGACGGGCTTCCTCCAGCTTCCGCTCGGCGGGAAAGGGGCGGTCCTCCTCACCGGCCGGCGGTCGTACACCGATCTGATCAAGACGCCGCTCTACAAGAGCATCTTCAACTCCCTCTCGGGTGGCGGCCAGACCGAGACCCAGAGTCCCGGCGGCGGCCCGTTCGGCGCCGGGGGCCCGTTCGGGAACGCGGCCACCACCACCGCCTCTCCCGACTTCTACTTCTACGATCTCAACGCCAAGGTCACCTACAACCTTTCCCCTCGCGACGTCGTCTCCCTTAGCGGCTACTCCGGGCACGACAACCTCGACAACTCCCGCGACCTCTCTCGGACCGTCGGCGTCGGTAATCTGACCGGGAGCCTCGACGAGCTCACCGACTGGGGCAACCGGGGGGCGTCTGCCAAGTGGTCGCGCCAGTGGACCCCGCGCCTCTATACCAACGCCCTGGTGGCCGCGTCGCGATACACCAGCAACTACGACCGGCGGATGAACACCTCCGTGTCGGACACGGCCGCCGGACCGCGCGGCCTCAACATCGGCTCCCGGGAGGCGAACCGGATCGGTGACCAGAGCCTTCGGCTCGATGCCGAATGGCAGGCAACCCGGTCTCACACGGTGAGCTTCGGGACCTGGCTCACCCGGTCCTCGGCTTCCTTCGCGTTCATCCGCGACGACACCACCAGCATCCTCGACCTCGACCAGGACGCAAGCCAGCGCGCCTTCTACCTCCAGGACGTCTGGACCCCGTGGGCCGGCTTCGAGCTCAACCTGGGACTTCGGCACACCTCGGTCAGCACCTTCCCGGAAGGCCATCTCGAGCCCCGCGCGACCGCGACGCTGTCGCTCACCTCGAAGCTCCGCGTCAAGGCCGCCTACGGCCAGTACCACCAGTACGTGAGCCGAGTCGTCAACGAGAACATCGGCTCGGGCTCGCGCGACTTCTGGATCCTCGCCGGCGACGAAGTTCCGGTGAGCGGCGCCACCCACTACGTGGCGGGGGCCAGCTACGAGACCCAGGCCTTCCTGTTCGACGTCGAGCTCTACCGGAAGAACCTCACGGGGCTGTCGGAGTTCTCGCTCCGGTTCCGGCCCGCGCCCGGCTCGGTCGGCCCCCAAGCGGCGATCGACAACCTGTTCTACGCCGGCACCGGTGTGGCCGAGGGGGCCGAGCTGCTGGTCCAGAAGAAGACCGGCCTCCATACCGGATGGATCAGCTATACCCTCGGTCGGGTTCGCAACACCTTTTCCGGACTCAACGGCGGACTGGCCTTCCCGGCCCTCAACGACCAGACCCATGAGCTCAAGCTCGTCAACATGGTGTCGCTGAAGAAGTGGAACTTCGGTGCCACCTGGGCGTTCGGCACCGGGAAGCCCTACACCTCACCCGAGTCCCAGTACATCCTCACGCTGCTCGATGGCCGCCAGGAGAGTTACATCCACGTCGGCGAGAAGAACGCCGAGCGGCTCCCCCCCTATCACCGCCTCGACATCTCGGCCACTCACGTGTTCAAGACGAAGAAGGGCGCCACCGGCGAGCTGGGTCTCTCGGTCTTCAACCTCTACAACCGGAAGAACGTCTGGTACCGCGAGTTCGACCTGACGGAGTCGCCCTACCTCGTCACCGACGTCCGCTACCTCGGCCTGACACCGTCCGTGTCGTTGCGGCTGTTCTACTAGGAGATCGATCCATGCGCTTCATTCCCGCGATCGCGCTAGCCGCTCTTCTCGCCGGCTGCGACGGCGGTCCGACCACCGCCACCTCCACCCCGCTCGTCGTCGAGGCCTACCTTTTCGCCGGGGAGCCGGTCGAGGACGTCACCATCTCGGAGGTCATTCCGCTCGGCAGCAGCGACACCGTCGGAACGCCCGTCATCGATGCCGAGGTGGTGTTGACGAGGGAAGGGACGAGCTACCGACTCGAGGCAGTGGGCACCGCCGGGCGGTATCACTATCCCGGGAGCGACCTCACGGTCTCCGTCGGCGACCGGTTCGAGCTCCGGGTCACCCGGGGCGACGTGGAGGTGACCGGGGCGACCGTAGTGCCGGCGACTCCGACAAACCTGGCGCTCTCGAAGGCGGTTCTTTCGGTTCCGAACTTGACCGGCGGCCCGCCGACTGGCGGGGGATTCACGCTTGATTCAATCCGCATCGACTGGTCCAACGCGTCGGGCGAGTGGTTCTTCCTGGCGATCCAGAGCCTCGACACCGACCCCGAGTACATCCTCCCGAGCGATATCCGGGGCCGGTTCGGTGGGTTCCGGCTCCGCCTCAGTCCCACGACCGCGACCGGGCAGACGGTGACCTTTCAGATCCTCGAGGTCCTCGGACACCACCGCGCCACGCTCTACCACGTGAACGACGAATACGTCGATCTCTACCAGAACCGGACGCAGGATTCTCGGGACCTCAACGAGCCGCCCACGAATCTGACCGGCGGGCTCGGGATCTTCTCGGCGTTCAGCGGTCGGTCGGCGGACTTCACGGTCCAGCGCCAGTAGCGGTCCCACCGCAGATCGGAAACCGCACTCATGAAGCCGGATGTCGCGTCTCTGATGGTGTTCGCTCTCCTGGCCGGATGTTCCTCGGGTTCTACCGCTCCCACCTCGACGGTGACGGTCCAGGCGGTGTCCGGGGACGGTCAGACGGTCTCCGTCACGGAAGCCGCGGCGGCCCCGCTGGTGGTCAAGGTCCTCGAGAACGGTGCTCCGCTGTCCGATATGGCAGTGGGGTTCAGCACCCGGCTCACGGTCTCGTTCTCGACAGTGGCGAATACCGACGGGAGTGGCCTTACCCAGACGACCGTGACGGCGGGCACCGTCGCCGGCATCGACACGATCACGGCGTTCACGAGCGACGCGACCGAGCTTGCCACGTTCATCCTCACGATCCGGCCCAGCGCCCCCGACACGCTTCGGAAGCTCGCGGGCGACGGTCAGATCGCCGCGCCAGGGACGGTCCTGAGCTATCCGCTGGTGATCGACGTGAAGGACAAGTACCTGAACAATGTCGGGGGTGCCTCGGTCGTCTGGACGACCTCCGGTGGATCCTTGAGCGCGACGACGACGACGACCGAGCCAGACGGGATTACCCGGGTGACGCTCACCTTGCCGGATGGCCCGGGAATCACCAGGGTGACCGCCCGGGTCGCCGGGGCCGACTCAGTCACCTTCACGGCGGAAGGCAGATAGCGCTCGGGAGAGCGGACGTCCCATGCACTGGATACCTGATCTCGGCCGCAGACCTTTTGCCCGGCTCGGTTCTCTCCTCCTTGCCGCCGGCTTCGCGGCGGCGTGTGGCGATCCCTATGGGCTCGGCGATCCGTTGTACGAGAATCGAGTCGACACGTTGACGCTGTATGCTGTCAACGGGACTCCCCTCCGGACGCCGAGTGCGTACCTGCTCGCCGCTCGGGCGGCCTATCTCCTCGGGATCGAGGAGCTGCCGTATGACTTCGACTTCATGTATCGGATCGACGCCGAAGGCCCGATGTTCGTCCCGTTCGGCGCGATCGACCCCGCCTCGGCCGACTCGGCCGGAACCGGTCTCGCTGGTTTCCTGGCGACCACCGCAAGCTTCGATGCCATCGCGGAAGGGCAGCAGACCGGATACGTGACCCAAGAGCCCATCGCGATCGAGGTCGGCCGGGTACTGTTCGTGCGTTCGACGCTGCCGAACGGGTGCTCGCTCGAGATCCCGTACTACGCGAAGCTGGAGGTGTTGTCCTTGGACCAGTCCACTCGATCGGTCAGATTCCGAATCCTTACCAACATCAACTGCGGTTACCGCGGGCTCCTGCCCGGGTATCCTGAGCAGTGAGCGTGACCTCACGCCAGCGGGTCCTGGGGCCCTGCGGCGATGAACCACCTGGCGAGGTCCTGCCGGCTCGGCGGCCTCAGGCCATACTCGGAGCGCGCCGCCGGACGCTCGGGCCAGGCTGATCTCGGTGTCTGGCGTTCCGGGTCGGAGGCTCCGAGATTGCAGCAATTCCCGGACAACCACCAGACCAGGAACCCATGCACCGTCTGCTCGGTACGCTCGTCGCCACCTCGATCGCGGCGGCCCTCTGTTGGGTCGCTCCGCTCGAAGCGCAGGAAACGCCCTCCGATACGCTTCTCACGGTGCAGCACTACCTCGACTGGGAGCAGGTCGCCGACCCGCAGATCTCCCCAGACGGCACCCGGATCGTCCACGCCCGCCGCTGGGTCAACCAGCAGCTCGATCGCTGGGATTCCGGGGTATGGCTGATGAACGCCGACGGAACCAAGCCGCGGTTTCTCACCAAGGGCTGGAACGCGCGGTGGTCGCCGGACGGAACCCGAATCGCGTTCATCGCGTCGGTCGACAGCGCCAAGCCCCAGATCTTCGTCAGGTGGATGGATGCCGAGGGGGCGGTATCGCAGGTCAGTCGGCTGGACGAGGGGCCGGCGAACCTGGCGTGGTCACCCGATGGCAAGTGGCTCTCCTTCTCGATGCATGTGCCGTACGACAGCACTTGGGAGATCAGCCTGCCCAAGGCGCCCGCGGGCGCCAAGTGGACCCCGGCCCCCCAGCGGGTGACCGACCTTCACTACCGGGAGGATCCGGTGGGCATGATGCGCTCCGCCCGGACCCACCTGTTCGTGGTGCCCGCGGACGGCGGCACGGCCCGGCAGGTCACCCGGGGCGACTTCGACGTCGGCGCCAAATGGGACCGGGTGATCGGCGGGGTCGGCTATGCCTGGACGCCTGACAGTCGAAGCATCGTCTTCGACGGCTATATCGAGTCAAACGCCGACCTGAACTATCGTAACTCCAATGTCCATCTGGTCGACATCGCGTCTGGTCAAGTGAAAAGGCTGATCAGCAGGCCCGGCACCTGGACGACGCCGGTCGTGTCTCCCGACGGGATGACCATTGCGCTGGCCGGGCATGATTCGACCCGGAAGAGCTACCAGGCCAAGGAGCTCTACTTCGTTGGGATCGACGGGAGCAACCTCCGGCTCGGGTCCGGCGCTCTCGATCGGGACGCGGTCGGCCTCATCTGGGCCGAGGACGGAAGCGGTGTCTACTTCGGTGCCGAGGACCAGGGTACCGCGAACCTGTACTTCGCCTCGACCAAGGGTGGGTATCGGCAGGTCACCAGCGGCCAACACGTGCTCACCATCTCGTCGATTTCCAGGACTGGGGTCGCGGCCGGGACGAGAGCGTCGCCGCGGGAGCCCGGCGACGTGGTCGCGGTGCCGCTCCTGAAGCCGACCGAGATCGCCAAGCTCACCGACGTCAACGGCGACGTGCTCGGCCGCATCAAGCTGGGCGAGGTCGAGGAGATCTGGCTTCCGACGGCTCCCGGTGTCCGGGTCCAGGGCTGGGTCATCAAGCCGCCGAGTTTCGACCGGAACAGGAAGTACCCGTTGATCATGGAGATCCACGGTGGGCCCCACGGCGAATACACCGTCGCGTTCGACTATCTCCACCAGAACTTCGCGGCCAACGGCTACGTGGTCCTCTACATCAATCCCCGCGGGAGCACGGGCTACGGTACGGTCTTCGGCAACGCGATCGAACGAGCCTATCCGGGCGTCGACTACGACGATCTGATGGCGGCCGTGGACACGGTGGTGGGCCGCGGTTACGTCGATCAGCGCCGGATGTACGTCGGTGGCTGCAGCGGCGGGGGCGTGTTGTCGAGTTGGGTGGTCGGTCATACCACTCGGTTTGCGGCCGCGGCGGTGCGCTGCCCGGTCACCAACTGGCTCAGCATGAGCGGCCAGACCGACCTCCCGCTCTTCATCGGCAACTTCTTCGACAAGCCGTTTTGGGAGGACCCGGCTCCGTGGCTCAAGACGTCCTCACTGATGTACGTGAAGAACGTCAAGACCCCGACGGTGATCATGACCGGCGACCTCGACATGCGGACCCCGATGCCGCAGTCGGAGGAGTTCTACGCCGCGCTCAAGATGCTCAAGGTGCCGACCGAACTCCTCCGGTTTGCCGGGGAGTATCACGGGACCGAGTCGAAGCCGTCGAACTTCATGCGGACGGCGCTGTACATGATGAGCTGGTACCAGCGATGGCCCGGGGCGTCCGCGAGTCCCTGACGCCCTGGTCCAGCCGGTGCCTTCTGGCGTCATCGTTTCGGGACGCCGTGCCTGGACAGGATGGCCCTGGTCTCCTCGTGGGGCAGCGCGTACGACCGCCAGTAGTCGGCGCCCGTCTGGGTTTCCGCCGCGACGAGGGCGTTGACGATCGCTTCCTCCGTCGCTTCGACGGTCGCGGTAAAGAGCGGATCCATTCGGCCGGAGCCGAGCCGAGTCATGGTTGGCGGCGGGAGGGGAGACGGCCCGCTGTTTCCCCAATCGATCCCGCGGTTCGCGGTCGAGAACGCGATGAAGATGTCGCCGGATCCGTTCCCGTTGTTGGAGCCCATTCGCCCCATACCGAGCACGATCCGCCGGGCCATCCGTTTGAGCTGGTCGGGCGAGAGCGGCGCGTCGGTCGCGGCGACGATGATGATCGATCCCTGCTCCGTCTCCTCGCCCCGCTGATCGGAGGGGGCGGCGTCACACAGCGGCGGTTCGGTGCCGTCGGCCAGCTTGACTGGCGGATCGACCCGCTGGGCGAGGCACGGCATCAGTCCGCTGACCTCTCGACCGACCGGGACGCCGGCAATCCGAAGCTGCGACCGAAGTCCGTAGTTGCATTGCACGAGCACGCCCACCGTATACCCACCGTGCGCCGCCGGGAGGACCCGCGACGCCGTTCCGGTCCCACCCTTGAACTGGTGGCACTGCATTCCGGTGCCACCTCCGATGTTCCCTTCGGCGACCCGGCCGCCCCGTGCCGACTCGAGCGCCTGGAACGCATGCTCCGCCTTGACGTGGAGGCCCTTCATGTCGTTGAGCCGGCCGTCGGACGTCTCGGCCACCACGGGATACCAGAAGGGGCCGGGCGCGTTGCGCTTGACCATCCAGTCGACGGTCGCGTCGCGAACCGTCCCGACGCTCAGCGTGTTGGTGATCAGGATCGGCGTCTCCAGCACGCCGGTTTCCTCGATCCAGTGGGTTCCGGTCATGTCGCCGTTGCCGTTCCCGGCGTAGAACGCGGCGAAAACGGGCTCGAGCGTGGCTTTGCCGCGCGGCAAGATGGCGGTCACCCCGGTTCGGACCGGGCCTTTTCCGACGATGCGCTTGCCCTCGCCCGAAATCAGGGTGCTGTATCCGACCTCGACGCCGGCCACGTCAGTGATCGCGTTGTGGGGCCCCGGCTCGCCGTCGAAGGGAATGCCGAGGTCACGGGCGCGCGGTTTCTGGGCGGCCGCGAGGGTCGCGACGGTGAGGGCGAGGGTGCTCGCAAGGATCGGGAGGCGCATGAGGATCATCACTCCGTTTGTCTAGTGCCTCGCCGCGGCTTCGATCTCCGCCTTGAGTCGGGTATAGCCCGCGACGACGAACTGTTGGGCCGACTCCTGCGCCGCCACCTGGCGTGCCAGCCGGTCGGCCGCGGTTCCCCCGGCCGGAAGCTCGACCGCGCTGTACGAGTCCATCACGAAGTGGGTGATCCCGCCTGATTGGCGGAGCTCGACGTTGTACACGATGTCGGTCGGAGCGGCCGGCGGGAGGTAGGAGACCCGGGCCACGTAGCGGACGCCGGGCTCCCAGACCAGCACGTCGAGCCGGTCGTGACGGGTGATTGTCCCGGCGCTGTCCCGGTAGATCATCTCGAACCGCGCCCCGAGCTGATCGAGGAGGCCGTTGAGCGAGACTCGTTCGACGTTGGGCCGGATTCGGATTCCAGGGAGGTAGGTCCAGATCGCTTTGGCGGGCGCCGCGATGTCGAGGACCACCCGGTTGACGATGGTTGCCCGGAAACTGTCGGCCGGGGCCGGTGCGGACATCGGCCCGGCCATGAGGGCAACGGGAGCGAGCAGCTGAACGATCAAGATCCCTCCAGTGAGGTAGACACGCCCTACGGCGTTGCCGGTTTCAGCTCCCGAACCAGGAAGTCGGACGCCGCCCGGCTCACGTCGAGCCAGGTTTGGTAGAGCAGGAAGTCGTGGATCTCGTCCGGAATCAACATCTCCTCGAACCGAACGCCCTGGGCCCGCAGTCGCTGGACCAGGTCGACCGTCTGGCTGATCTGGACGTTACGGTCGTCGTCGCCATGAATCAGCAGCACGGGCGACCGCCACGTCGCCATGTCCGCCACTGGCGATGACTTCCACATCACCTGGAGCGCCCGCTCGAAGTCCGCCGGCTTCTCGGCCCGGAACTGCAGGTCCCCGAATCGCCCGCCGAGGCCGGTCGTCCGGTCGTGGACGCCGTGGATGTCGACGCCCGCCGCAAATAGATCGGAGTTGCGCGCCAGCGCGAGCGCGGTGAGAAATCCGCCATACGAGCCACCCCAGATCCCGATCCGGCTCGCGTCCACGTCGGGGCGACTCGCCAGGTACTTCGCGGCGGCGACCACGTCCAGATACTCCGACGCGCCCGACGACCCGGCGTTGTCCGGGTTCATGAACCGGTCGCCGTAACCGATGCCGAGCCGATAGTTCACCGACGCGACGATGAAGCCCTGGTTGGCGAGGTACTGATTGAGGGCGTAGTCCGAGGCGTAGTAGTGCCAATAGTGAAAGCCGAGGAGCATCTGGCGGGGTGGGCCGCCGTGGACGTAGATCAGGGCAGGGCGCTTGCCGCTGCCGTTAGGCTTCCGGAAGAGCTGGAGGTGGATCGGGAGCGCGTCGCTCGACGGGATCACCACTCGTTCCGGCACCACCAGCGCGCTGGTCGGGAAGTCGGCCGGGATCCGATCGGCGCCGAGCAGCTTCGGGGTCCCGCCGTTCAAGGCGACCACCGCCGGAAGCGGGGGCTTGGTCGGGCCACTGGTGAGAAAGGCGACGGTGCTGCCGTCGCCGGTCAGGACGCCGGCCCACTCCAAATCGGTCCCCCGAGTGATCGCCACCGGCTTTGCCGCGTCGACCGGCACCCGGAACAGGTGGCGGCGGTCGTCGTCGGCCGCGTCGGGCCCGGTGTTGGCGTTGTAGACCACCTGGGTTCGATCGGGCGACAGGCTCACGAACTCGACCATGAAGTTGCCCGGCGTCAGCAGGAGGGGCTGGGCACCACCGGCGGCTGGGACGGAATAGAGGTGGGGCCAGTTCTCGAGATTGGCCAGAAACACCAGCCGGTTGCCGGCACCCCAGGCCAGATTGACGCCGCCCTGGGTCCTCGGCATCGAGCCGAGCAAGGTGTTCGGACTGGCCCACGGCGTGGTCACCTTGCCGGTGGCCACGTCGACGACCCGGATTGACCAGGGCCGAGGATGCCGCTCGAGCAGCGTTTCCGCGGGACCACCGGCGCCGGGTTGGGACACAAAGGCGATCCGCGAACCATCGGGAGACCAGACCGGCGAGCTGACCCGGTCCGTCGTCGGGGCAAGCCACCGGATCGGGGCCCCTTTGGCGGTGTGGAGGCCGAGCAGTCCGTACCCGGTCCGGCTGGATACGAACGCAAGCGAACCCCCGTCGGGCGACCACGCCAGGCTCCCGCTCCGGCCCCGCGCAAAGAAGAGTGCCTCGGCCTTACCGCCGGGAGTCAGCGGGACCGTCCAGACCTGGCCATCCTTGAGGTAGGCCACCCGGTCGCCGCGAGGGTTCACGTGGGGGTCGTCGCCCAGCGTGAGCATCGAGCCGCCCCCGCCCGTCCACGGCACCGTCCAGAGTTCGACCCGGGCGCGCTCGGGAGCGCTGGTCGGATTGGGTTCGATGCCGCCGGGAGACGCCCAGTTGGAACCATGGTCGCCGCCGCGGACGAAGACGAGGCCGTTGCCGTCAGGGGTGAAGGCGAGCTGGGTCAGCGCTTGGCCGTC
>CADEGB010000075.1:9927-14636 GCA_902826755.1 uncultured Gemmatimonadota bacterium | reverse complement strand
GTCGGGGTCCCCCAGGATCCCGTCTGGCATCCGGAGGGCGACGTCTTCGTCCATCATCCGTATGAGAGCTTCGCGAGTTCGGTGGAGCGGTTCCTCCAGCTCGCCACCGAGGATCCCGACGTCCTCGCCATCAAGATGACGCTCTACCGGACCGGCGGCGACTCCCACATCGCCCGGATGTTGACGACGGCCGCCGAGCGGGGCAAGCAGGTCGCGGTGCTGATCGAGTTGCAGGCCCGGTTCGACGAAGAGAACAACATCCGCTGGGCCCAGCGGTTCGAGGACGTCGGGGTCCACGTCAGCTACGGCGTATCCGGACTGAAGACCCACGCCAAAGTCATCCTGGTCGTCCGCCGCGAGGGATCCGAGATCCGTCGTTATGTCCACATCGGCACCGGCAACTACCAGCCAAAGACGGCGCGCCTCTACACCGACTTCGGGCTCTTCACCTGCGACCAGGACCTCGGCGCCGACCTCTCCGACCTCTTCAACGTGCTGACCGGTTTCGCGGCCCCGACTGGTTATCGAAAGCTGGTCGTGGCGCCGGTGGGCATGCTGGACCGAATCGTTTCGCTGATCCGCCGCGAGGCCGATCATGCCCGGGCCGGCCGGCCGGCTCGCATTCTCGCCAAGATGAACGCCATCAATCACCCCGCGGTAATCGCCGCGCTCTACGAGGCGTCCCGAGCCGGCGTGGCGATCGACCTGATCGTCCGTGGCATCTGCGCCCTCCGGCCCGGGATGCCCGGCGTGAGCGAGCGAATCCGGGTGATCAGCATCGTCGGCCGCTTTCTGGAGCACTCCCGGGCGTGGTACTTCCACAACGATGGCGACCCGGACGTCTTCATCGCCTCGGCGGACTGGATGCCGCGGAATCTCGACCGGCGGATCGAGTCGGCGGTTCCCCTGGGAACCCCCGAGCATCGGGAGCAAGTTCGGCAGTTGCTGGAGTTGATGTGGGCGGACAACCGGCAGGCCTGGGAACTGTCGTCCGACGGGACCTGGCGGCAACGCACCCCGGCCGACCGGGCCGAGTTGGCCACCCACCCGGCCTTGATCGATCGCTACCGCCACGAGGCGCGGCGGGAGAGTTAGGCGGGAACGACTCCCCGGCTCAGTGCCCGAGCCCGGCGGAGTCAGCGAATTTCCGGAACAGTTCCTCCTGCTCGGGCGACAGGGTTTCCGGCATCCGCACCGCGATCTCCACCAACTGATCGCCCTGGCGCTCCCCCTTGGCGATCCCCATCCCTTTGATCCGGAACTTCTTCCCCGGCTCGGTCCCGGGCGGAACCGTCAGCACCACCTTCTTCCCGTCGAGCGTCCGGACCTTGATCCGGGTCCCGAGCACCGCCTGCGCCAGGTTGATCGGCACTTCGCAGACCAGGTCGAGCCCCTCCCGCCGGAAGAACCGATCGGGCTGCACCTCGAGCGTCACCAGCAGATCGCCCGGTTGGCCCCCCGGGCCGGGTGCCTCGCCCTGACCCTTGAGGCGGATCTTGGCCCCCGAGTCGGTGCCCGGCGGCACCGTGATCACCACCGTCTTCTCGGAGCGGACCTCGCCGGCCCCACCACAGGTCGGGCATTTCTGGGAGGGGACCTTGCCGCGGCCCCGGCAGAGCGGGCACGGCCGGTTCACCGCAAAGCCGCCCTGCCCGAAGGAAATCGTGCCGCGGCCCTTACACTCGGGACAGGCGGACACCGTGGCCCCGGCCGCCGCCCCGCTCCCGGCACACCCGGGACAGGCCCCGTTGGTCGGCAGGGTGATCGGGACCTTCCCGCCTAACGCCGCGGTCCGGAAGGGGATTTCGAGGGTCGTCTCGATCGAGGCGCCGCGCGGCTCTTCCCGCTTCCCACCCTTCCCGAAAATCGACGAGAAGATGTCGCCAAGGCCCATCGAACCGAACTCGCCGAAATCGAACACCTCCGAGAACCCACCCGGCGGGGCCTGACCGGCCCGCCCCGCCGTCCCGGCGGGACCCGGCCGACCGGCACTCCGACCGGAAAAGTCGAAGGCGCCAAGCTTCCGCATCTGGTCGTACTTCTTCCGCTTCTCGGGGTCGGACAGGACCCCGTGCGCCTCGGACACCTGCTTGAAGGTGTCCGCGGCCTGCGGGTTGTTCGGGTTGGCGTCCGGATGATACTGCTTGGCCAGCCGCCGATAGGCCTTCTTGATCTCGTCGGCGGACGCGCTGTCGGGTACTCCGAGGATCTGGTAGAAGTCCTTCGTGGCCACGTCAGGCGTGCCCTTCGGAGGAATACACCTGAACCCGGGCCGGCCGCACCAGCGCACTCTTGAAGCGGTACCCTACCTGGAACGTGGCGCTCACGGTGTGATCCTGATCCGCGGCCGGCGGCGCCACCACCGACACCGCCTCGGCCACCGCCGGGTCGAATTTCTGGCCCGCCGGGTCCAGCCGCTCCAGACCAGCCTGCTCGAGTTCCTTCCGGAGCTTGCGGTCGACCATCTCCACCGCCTGCCGAAGGGTGGCCACCGGGCTGGCGGGGTCCGTCGCCACCAATCGGTCGAGGTCGTCCAGTACGTCGAGCAACCGGATCACGAAGGCCGCTTGGGCCTTGTCAGCCAGCTCGATCCGCTCCTTGGCGGCCCGCCGCCGGAAGTTGTCGAAATCGGCCGCGAGTCGGAGATACCGGTCGTTCGCCTCCGCCAGCTGGTCGGTAAGGCGGTGGACCGCGCTCTCAGCCGGTTCGGCCGGCGGGGCAGCGGCGCCTGGCCCGTCGGCCACGCCGGATTCAGGCAGCGGGAGATCCTCTTCGAAGGGACGTTCGGTCATCAGCTCGGGTCGTTTCGTTGCGGTCGTTTTGGCTCATCGGACAGGTCGCCCCGCCGAGCCAAAATCTACTGGCTTCGGCGGTTCCCGTACGGCAACCGGCGTTCCGGGTTTCCCTGTCAATTTGGCACGGACGGGCCACGGGGTAAAGCAACGGCGAAACCCGGGAGCCGACCGGACCGTATTTCTTCTCCAAGGGAGAGTAAATATGCCGGATCACCTCGGTGACATCGAACAGCTGGTCCTTCTGGCCCTCCTCCGCTTGGGCCCCAACGCCTATGGGGTCCCGATCGCCGAGGAGATCGCCGGCCAAGCCGGAAGAGACATCGGGATCGGGACGATCTACAAGGCGCTGACGCGACTCGAGGCCAAGGGCCTGGTGGCCGCCCGTCTCGGCGATCCCACCCCGGAGCGCGGCGGGCGCCGGAAGCGCTTCTACGAGCTTACCGGCGCCGGCAAGCGGGCCTTGGCCGCCTCCCTGGGAGCCATCCACCGACTCTCCGCCGGCGTCGAGCACCTCCTGCCAGACCAACGATGACGGACCCGACCCGCCGCCCACCCGGTTTGGAGCTCCAGCTCCTTGCCCTCGGCTTACCGGGTTCGCTCCGGGAGGCCGTCGTCGGCGATCTGATGGAGGCCTGGTCCGAGCGGGTGGGCCGGCAGGCCTCCATCCGGGCCCGCCTCTGGCTCTGGCGAGAATGCTGGACCGTCTGGCGCTCGCTGGCGACCCTGAGCGACGAGCCCACCACCCTCACACCACCGAGGACGCCCATGCACGGGTTCTGGAACGATCTCCGATTTGCAATTCGGCTGTTCCGGCGGCGTCCGGGCTATGCGATCACCGCGTTGGCCACCCTGACGGTGGGCATCGGCGCCACCACCGCGATCTTCAGCGTCATCAAGCCGGTCCTTCTCGATGGCCTCCCCTACCCGGGCGCCGGGCGCCTGGTCTCGCTCTGGGAACGGGAGTCCACCGGCGACCGCAGCAACCTCGGCTACGCCACCTTCCGCGATCTCGAGGCCGGGGCCACCACGCTCGCATCCGCCGCCGCCATCGGGGGCTGGAGTCCGACCCTGTTAGGCGCCGGGGACCCGCTCCGCCTGATCGGACAACGGGTCGGTCATCGGTTCTTCGCCACCCTCGGGGTAGCCCCCGCCCTCGGCCGAGACTTCCTTCCCGAGGACGACCTCCCCGACGTGGCCCGCGTCGTAATCGTGGCCCACGACCTCTGGCGCGACCGGTTCGGCGCCGACCCCGGCCTCGTCGGTCGGACCATTTCCCTCGACGGGAACCCCGCCACGGTCGTCGGCGTCCTCCCGCCTGATTTCGAGAGCCTCCTCAGTCCGGCCTCCAAGATCTGGAGTCCGCTCCGGTACGGCGACCAGCCCTGGACCTGTCGGACCTGCCGTCATCTCCGGGCCGTGGCCCGGCTGACGCCCGAGACCGAGTTGAGTCGGACCAACTCGGAGCTGACGGCGGTCATGGGGCGGATCGTCTCGGCATTCCCCGACCAGTACCCCGCCAAGGCCTCGGTCCTCGTCGAGCCGCTGCAGACGACCCTGACCCGAAACAGCCGGATGGCTCTGCTCACCCTATTCGGCGCGGTCACTCTCGTGCTGGTGCTCGCCTGCGCCAACGTGGCCAACCTGTCCCTCGGACACGCCATCGAGCGCCGCCGCGAGTTCGCGGTCCGGATGGCGCTCGGCTCCGGCCGAAGTCGCCTGGTTCGCCAGGTACTGCTCGAGTCGACCCTCCTCGGCCTGGCGGGCTCGATCGTGGCGATGGCGATCGCGGCCGCCTCAGTCGGCCTCCTTCGCAGTGCCGTATCGGGTCTGGTGCCCCGAGCCGCCGCCATCGGGCTCGACTGGGGCGTCCTCGGCTTCGCGGCGTTGCTCGGATTGGCGGCGGGCATCGGCTTC
>CADEGB010000075.1:0-9890 GCA_902826755.1 uncultured Gemmatimonadota bacterium | reverse complement strand
GGAGCGCCGGCGACGGCCTCCGCGACGGGCTCCGAATCACTCGACGAAGCCCCGCACGACGCGCCCTGGTCGTCGCGGAGGTCGCGATCGCGGCCATGCTGGTCGTTGGCGCCGGGCTCCTGGTCCGGAGCATGGGTCGACTCCTGGCCGTGAACCCAGGCTTCGATGCCGAGGGGGTCCTGACGGCCGATATCCAGGTTGCCGGCAACCACTTCGACTCCGACACCGCCACGATCCGGTATTTCTCCGCGGTCCGACAGGAAGTGGCGGCGCTCCCCGGCGTCCGCTCGGTGGCCCTCGTGAGTCAGCTGCCCTTGAGCGGCGACTTCGCTCGGTACGGCGTCCATTTCGAGTCCCGGCCCCGGGCCAATCCCGAGGACGATCCAGTGGCCGACCGGTACGCGGTCACGCCCGGGTACTTCGAGACGATGGCCATCCCGGTCATTTCCGGCCGGCCGTTCTCCGACACCGACCGCGCCCGAAGCGCCCGGGTCGCGATCATCAGCCGGGCGCTGGCCGAGAGCGAGTTTCCCGAGGGCAACGCGCTCGGGCAGCAGATCCGGATCGGCGACCCGGAGGCCACCCCCGCCACCGTGGTCGGCGTCGTCGGCGACGTCCGCCACGTCGATCTCGATGAAGCGAGCCCCGGTCAACTCTACGTCCCGTCGGATCAGTGGTTCTTCGCCGACCAGCGGATGATCGTCGTGGTCCGGACCTCGGGCGACCCGGAGTCCCTGGCCCCCGCCCTGGTCCGAACCGTTCGCGCCATCGATCCCTCGCCGACGATCGCGCTGGTCCGGCCGATGGCGACCGTGGTCGGGGCGAGAACGGCGGACCGCCGTCTGGTGCTCGGCCTCTTCGGAGCGCTCGCGGCGGTGGCGATGGGGTTGGCGGGGGTCGGCATCTTCGGCGTGATGGCGACGGGCGTGGCCGAGCGGAAGCGCGAGTACGGGATCCGATCGGCGTTAGGCGCGAGCGGCTCGTCCCTGACCGGCGGGGCGGTGGCGGAGTCGCTCGGACTCGGCGGCGTCGGCATGGCGCTGGGGGTGGGTCTGGCCGCCCTGGTGGTGCGGCCGCTTCGGGGCGCGCTGTTCGAGGTGGCCCCGTCCGACCCGGCCGTGTACCTCGGCACCGCCGTGGGGATCGGGACGCTCGTGGTGGCCGCCGCGTGGATCCCGGCTCGCCGCGCGGCTCGGCACGATCCGCTGACCGCGCTCCGAGCCGACTGACGATCCTCCCCGGAACCACCCGCCAGCAGGGCCACTCGGGACCGAGGGGGCTCGCCGCGCCCGATCGGGCGGTCCCCGGGCCCCCTCAGCGGCCCGGTGGCGGGGCCGCCGCTCGGCGCCAGAGGCCGTGCAACGCGAACTGGGCCGCTCGCCCCCGGATATCGGCACGTGAGCCCGGGAACACCACGCGTTGCGCGTCGACGGCGCCGCGCACCGAAAATCCGAACCAGACGGTCCCCACCGGCTTGGCGTCGCTCCCGCCGCCGGGCCCCGCCACCCCCGACACCGCCACGACGAGATCGGCGCCGGTCCGGAGTGCGACCCCCGCGGCCATCTCCCGCACCACGGCCTCGCTGACGGCCCCGTCAGCCCCGATCGCGTCCGTCGACACGCCGGCCAGGCCCGCCTTGACCTCGTTGGCGTAGGCGATGACGCCACCCAGAAAAACCGCCGAACTTCCAGGAACGGCGGTGACCCGCTCGCCGACCATCCCGCCGGTGCACGACTCGGCCACCGCCAGCGTCAAGCCCGAGGCCTTCATCCGTTCCAGCAGCACCGCCGCCAGGTCGTCATCGCCGGTGCCGTAGCAGTGATCGCCCACGATGGCCCGGATTCCCCCTTCCGCCCGCTCGAACGCCCGCCGG
This sequence comes from uncultured Gemmatimonadota bacterium, assembly GCA_902826755.1. GTDB lineage: Bacteria > Gemmatimonadota > Gemmatimonadetes > Gemmatimonadales > GWC2-71-9 > SHZU01. The sequence continues at coordinate 8,017 of CADEGB010000075.1, read as the reverse complement.
GCCTCCGCTTCGGCGAGATCCCACGCGGTCAGCCGGAGGTCGACACCCTCGATCCCCGGCAGATAGGCCAACGTGAGCTGATCGAGGCTGTCCTCGACCGTCGCGATCCGTTCCGCCAGCGTCGATTCCGGGATGCCCGTGGTCCGCACGACGTGCGACCGGATCGCTCGGCCACCTGCCCGGGCGGCCAGCCGAGGTACCACCTCGTGGGTGAGCAGGCCCTTCATCTCGCTTGGGACGCCGGGGAGCATGATCAGTTCACCGAGGCGGCCGGAGAGCCAGAGCCCCGGGGCCGTGCCCCAGCGGTTCGGGAGCACCAACGCGCCGCGGGGTACTTCGGCCTGGCCCCGATTCGACTCGGCCGGAACCCGCCCGAACCGCGCAAACCGCTCGACCAGCGCCTGCCAGATCGGCTCCTGGAAGTCGAGCGGCGTGTCGAACAGGGCCGCTACCACCTTCTTCGTCATGTCGTCACGGGTCGGTCCCAAACCACCGGTGGTGATGACGAACCGCGACCGGGCCAGGGCGTCGGACACCGCCGAGCGGATTTCCTCGGGATCATCGCGCACCGAGGTTCGGCGACTGACCCGAACACCGGCTTCCGCGATGACCCGGCCGAGGAAGGCGCTGTTGGTGTCGACGGTAAAGCCGAGAAGGAGCTCGGTGCCGATGGTGACGAGTTCGAGGTGGCCGACCGGGCTGGCCGGGGTCATGCCCCGCCGCTCCACAACCGCCGGTAGCGATAGAGGTAGACCACGAAGGAGTACACCGTCAGCGCCGTGGCGATGGCCAGCGAGACGGAGACGAAGTGGCCGTGGAATTCCTTCCAGAATTGCCAAAAGGCACTCTTGTGGAGCGCCAGCGGATTCCAGGCGTCGCGGAAGGCAAACCAGAGAATCGTGCCGCCGACAAAGATGTTCTGGAACACGGTCTTGAGTTTCCCGGTCCCATGCGCGGCCATCACCACCCCGCGCTGCTTGCCCCACCACCGGAACGCCGTCATCGCGAACTCCCGGCCGAGGAGGAGCACGCAGACCCAGAGGGGAATGCTCCGCCAGACCGGGATGTCGTACAGGTCCCGCCGCGCCTGCGCGACGAAGTAGATCGGGATGACGGTGGCGAGGAGGAGCAGCTTGTCGGCGATCGGATCGAGCAGCTTGCCGAGGTCGGACACCTCGTTCCGGGACCGGGCCAGGCGGCCGTCGATCACGTCACTGATGGCGGCGATCAGGAACACCACGAACGTGAGGAGCTTGGGCCAGTACCCTTCGATGAACGGCAGATAGGCGATCACCGGAGTGATCGCGATTCGGCCCATGGTCAACAGGTTCGGCAGGTTCCAGACCGAAGCCTTCAACGTCACCCCAGGGTCTTGAGGACCAGTTTGCTGATCGAGCGGAGCGTGTCGAACACCCCGTCGCCCCGGACCGCCACGGCTTCGAAGAAGGGCGCCCGCTCGATCCAGGTGCCGTCGACCTGTTCGACCAGGAGTTCGCCGGCCCGATCGGGATTGGTGAGCGGCCGCTGGCGGGCCGGGTCTTCGACCGGCCAGCCCGGGTTGAGATTCTCCTGGAGTTCGTCGAGCGGCGCCGAGTTCGGCAGGTCGCGCTTGTTGTACTGGATGACGAACGGAATCTTGGTGAGGTCGTAGCCGTGCTGCAGGAGGTTGTCGTAGAGATTCTGCATCGACTCGACGTTGGCCTCCATCCGCTCGATCTGGCTGTCCGCCACGAACACCACGCCGTCGACCCCTTTCAGGATCAACTTGCGCGAGGCGTTGTAGTAGACCTGACCCGGCACCGTGTAAAGGTGGAAACGGGTCTTGAAACCCCGGATGGTCCCGAGGTCGACCGGCAGGAAATCAAAGAAGAGGGTCCGCTCCGTCTCGGTGGCCAGGGAGATCATCTTCCCCTTCGACGACGGCGACACCTTCTCGTAGATGTACTCCAGGTTCGTGGTCTTTCCGCCCAGACCCGGACCGTAGTACACCAGCTTGCAGTTGATTTCCCGCGACGCGTAGTTGATGAGAGACATCCGCCGCCGCCTTACGCCCCGAACAGTTTGTCGATCTCGTCTTCGGCTTCGCCCAGAAAGCCCGCTTCCACCCGCGGGGGTTGGGCATCGCGCCGCTCGAACATTTCCGTGAACAGCACGTTCAACCGCTCGACCACCGACCGGACCCGGAGTTTGACCAGACCGAGGGTGGTCCGGTTGTCGAACCGGACCACGAGAATCACCCGTCGAGCGATGTCCGCCAGGTAGAGAGATTCCTTCTCGCCCTGGTGGAACAACGCCCCGAACTCGGGCTCTCCCAGCATTTTCGCCAGTTGGTCGTTGGCGCTGAAGTCGGCGGCGGTCAGGGACGCGAACGCCACCGGGTCGAACTCGGGTTGCTCCCCGGCCGTGGCCAACATCTGCCCGGTCCGGTCGACGAGGAGGGCGGTGCGGGCATTGGCCTCGGCCAGAAGATGCTCGAGCACGGATCGGATCCGCGCCCCGTCTTCCTCCCGGAACGACCAGCTCGCCGCGCCTGTCACCAAGCCGTCTCTCCCCTCACGATGACGCCAACTCCAGTTCCATCCGCCGGCGGAGCCGCACCGCCCGTTTGCGGAGCGACGCCGTCGGCTCCCAGGCGATGTAGTCACCCAGCAGACGGAGCGTCTCCACCCGCGTCTGGCCCGCGAGGTAGCTCAGCGCCGCCAGCCGGCGAAAACGGTTGGAGCTGAACAGGTCTTCCTTGTGGCGCTCGACGTGACGCCCCGCAAGGTACCAACCCGCGGCAAACCCGGCGACCAGCGCCGCGGAGAACGCTACGGCCTTGGTCGTTTTCACGACACCTCCTGCCGGGCCTCCAACGCGTGACTCAGCGTGATGCCGTCGATGTACTCGAGATCGCCACCGACCGGCAAACCACGGGCCAATCGACTCACCCGTACCCCCGTGCCGGACAGCAACTGGTGGATGAATGTAGCCGTAGCCTCGCCTTCGAGCGACGGGTTGGTCGCGAGAATGACCTCCCGGACCTCGCCACCCGCCACCCGTTGCCGCAGCAGCCCGATCCGGAGCTGGTCCGGCCCCACCCCTTCGAGCGGGGAAAGCCGCCCGCCCAGCACCAGGTACCGGCCCCGGTAGCCCGTCGCCCGTTCCACCAAACCCACCGCCGACGCGTCCTCCACCACACAGAGCACGGCCGGATCCCGGCGCGGATCGGCGCAGACGCCGCACCGGTCTCCCTCGCAGTAGTTCCCGCACTCCGGACACGCCTGGATCCGCGTCGCCACCTGATCGAGCGCCGCCGCGAGCCGGTGCATCCGGTCTTTCGGTTGATGGAGCAGATGGTAGGTGAGCCGCTGAGCCGTCTTCCGCCCGATCCCCGGCAGTTTGGCCAGCTCAGCGACGAGTTCGTCGATTGCCCCCACCGGTCAGAGGCCCGGCAGCGACGGGAGGCCCTGCACTTTTCGCATTTCTGCCTGCGCCGTCTCGGCGGCCCGGCGCTGCGCCTCCGCCACCGCCGCCAGGACCAGATCGGCCAGCAACTCGGCGTCCCGTGTTTCAAAGGCCATCGGGTCGATGGCAATGCTCCGAATCATCCCGCGCCCGTCAGCCTGCACCCGGACCAAGCCGCCTCCGGCCGACGCGTCGACCATGCGGTCGGCGAGGTCAGACTGGAGCTGCTGGAGGCGCCCCTGCATCTGCTGACTGAGCTGTAGCAACTGCTGAAAATCGGCCATAGGTCCTAGTCCACGATCTCCAAATCTAACGCGTCGGCGGCGGCGTCCAACGCACCATCCCGGGCCCGGATCTCCCGCAGCTTTTCATCCCGTAAGTCTTTTTCTGACAATCGCTTTGGTCGCTCCTGTCGAACCGCGCCCCCTCCCGGCTCCCCGATCGCGATTTCGAGCCGTCCGCCGGTGACCGTCCCCAACAGATCCTGGAGTCCAGCCAACTGGCGGCGTGCCCCCTCCAGCATGTGGCTCGCCTCAGGGGCCACGGAGAGGGACACCCGGTTCCCCTCCAAGGCAGCCGGAACCAGACCTTCGACCACCGTTGCAAGGAGGATGCTCCGCTCCCGGGCGCGGGCCACCAGGTCGGGCCAGACCCCCTTGAGGCCGGCCAAGGTCAGAGGCCCCGTCAGCAACGGTCCCGCCGGCGGGGGCGCGGCCGGAGTCCCGGTGGATCCAGCGCTACCCTGAACCGCGGCCGGGGCCGGCCCCGCCGGTGGGCCGCCAGCCATCCCGCCCGGTGCGCCGGGCCCCGCCCCGCTCGCGGCGGGACGGGACGGCCGCCGCTCGGGTGCCGTCGGGGCGGCCGGCGCCGCGCCCGAGGTCGGACCGCCCAAGCCGCCGCCGCGAAGCACGGCCTCGAGGTCGACCGTCCGGTCCATCAGCGTCCAGCGCAGCAGCAGGGTCTCCACCACCAACCGAGGATTGGCGCTCCGGCGGACGGAGGCCTCCGCCTGGGTCAGGAGGCCGAGCATTCGAAGCAGATCCCCCGCGGAGAGCCGCTCCCGCGCCTGGGCAATCGCGTCGCGCTGGGCCGCCGTCAGGCCTTCCGGCTCCGCGCCCGTCGTCACCATCAGCACCGCGCGGAGGAGTTCCGCCATCCCGTTGACGAATTCGACCAGGTCGGCGCCGGCGGCCAGCAGCCGGTCGACCACCGGGAAAATCGCCTTCGGCTCCCGGGCCGCCACGGCCGCCAGAACCTCCGCGTAGACCTCGTCGTCGATCAGGCCTAACGCCTGTCGCACCCGCGCGGCCGTCAGCGGCCCCTCCGCCAGGGAGAGCGCCTGGTCGAGGACCGAGAGCGCATCCCGCATCCCACCGTCGGCGTACCGGGCAATGACCGCGATGGCATCGTCCTCGGCCGCCAGCCCCTCGGCCGCCAGGACCTCCCGGACCCGGTCCCGAATGGCCCCGACACCGATCCGCCGGAAGTCGAACCGCTGGAGCCGGGAGAGCACCGGCGCCGCCACGTTGGCGATCTTCTGCGGCTCGGTGGTGGCGAACACGAACACGACCCGCGGCGGCGGCTCCTCGAGGATCTTGAGGAGAGCGTTCCACGCCTCGCGGGTCAGCATGTGGGCTTCGTCGACGATGTAGACCTTGTAGCGGTTCTCCTGCGACGCGGCGTACATCGCCCGCTCCCGGAGGTCCCGGGCATCCTCGACGCTCCGGTTGCTCGCCGCGTCGATCTCGATCACATCGAGGTTGGCCGACCCGCTCCAGATCCGGTCGCAGGTGGGGCACTCCCCGCACGGCTCGCCGGTCGGCTGGGCCGGATCCTGCCGCTCGCAGTTGAGCGCCATCGCCAGAATCCGGGCCGCGGTCGTCTTGCCGACCCCACGCGGTCCGGTCAGGAGGTACCCGTGACCGACTCGCCCGCGGGCCACCGCGCCTCGCAACGCCGCCGCGACATGGTCCTGGACCAGGAGGTCGGCGAACCGGCGGGGACGGTATTTCCGGGCGAGCGCGATCATGGGCAACCGGGGCAGCGGGGCCGGTAATCTAGCCGAACCGAAGGCCCCCGCCTACCGGTACCTGGTGGTGTTGGTTCAGCGATTCTGGTGGGAGGAAAAAAATGAAGTGCCCCAGGCACCCCGAAGCGATACCGGACATCGCTTAGCGCTGCTACCGGCGAGGTCCTGACGCGGTTCGCGCGCCAGTACCCTTCGGACCTGGGGCACCAGAAGTCTATCCGGACTGGTCAGCCGGCGCCAGTTCGGAGGCCCGCCGCCGGCTAGGCCCGCTGTTTCCGTTGGAGGTCCCGCAGTTCCCAGGTTTCCGCCACCACCGCGCCCAGTAGGAACACCAGGGCCGAGTAGTACATCCAGAGCACGAACAGGATGGCGGCCCCAACGTTGACGTCGATCGTCACCTGCTGATAGAGCTGCTCACGAACGTAGAGTCCGAAGAGCCGCTTGGCCGCCTCGAACAGCACCGCCGAGAAGAGCGACGCCACCAGGGTGGCCCGCAACGGCGGCCTCCGCTGCGAGGCAAAGTGGTAGAGGATGGCAAACAGGCTCACCAGGGAGCCGAACGCCACCAACTCGCCCGCGAAGCGACCCATTGTGGTAAAGAGAAACTCGAACCCCGGCGCCATCGCCCGGCCCCGCGCCTGGATCAGCGCCAATCCCGTGGTCAGCACCGCGTTGGCCAGCACCAGTAACAACGTCCCAATCACCATCACCAGATCGCGGATCTTGCCGGTCAGGTAGGCAACCACGAAATGCCGCCGAACCGGGCGGACGTGAACGTCGTAGATCTCGTTTAACGCGGTCCGCGCCGACGCGAACAGCCGAGTGCTGAACCACAGGAAGGCCGGGACGACCACCACCGACAACTCGCGGGCGGCCACCACCAGTTTGCCAAGAAATTCCTCTACCGCCGCGAATGGGTCACGGCCAGGGGCGGTGTCGTGAGGGGGGAAGAACCGCTCGATGAAGGCGGTGATCTGGGCGGGGTCGCCGCCGGTTTTCCCGACCAGCCAGGATAGACCGGCCAGGATCAGCAGGAAAAGCGGAACCGCGGCGAGGAGCGCGTCGAATGTGAGCGCGCTGGCGAGGAACGGGATCCGGTTCTCGTCGGCGGCCTGCAGCGTCCGCCGGGCAAAGCCGCCGAACGACCGGTACCACCCAACGACCCGGTCTTCGATCAGGCGACCGGTTCCTCGTCGTCAGGGACGGGCTGGCGGCGCCGAGCCCGGGCCGCCGCGAGCCGGCGCTCCAGCTCGTCCCGGGCGGACACCCCGCTGGGTCGTTCCTTCCGGCGCACGGGCTCGCTGTCGGCGTCGGCGTCATCGTACGCGCCGCCGCCATCGACCATCGACCGGAGGGTCTTCTCCTCGTCGCCCTGCTCGCCCCGCAGTTCGTCGATCGTCTCGTCCGCCATGTCGCGGAGGTTCTGGAGGCCGCGCGCCAGGTCTCGCCGGGTTTCCCGGCCACTTCGGGGCGCAAAGAGCAATGCTAATCCGGCCCCCACGGCCGCGCCGAGGACGAGCCACTTGAGCCCGCCGCCCCCCTGTTCCACCACGATCACTTCCCGCTCGTCTCGCGCCACGTTGCCGTCCTCCTCGCCAGTTACTCGCCCGCGTCCGCGTCGTCCACCGCCCGCGTGGCCGGCTTGGCCAGATCCGCGTGCCGGAGCGGCACGACCCGGACGAACTTCCGCACCAACTCCGCGGTGCCGTTCACCTTCAATTGACCGAACAGAAACGCGAAGGTCTTCTCGAGATCCGCCGCGATGGCCGCCCGGACCGGTTCCGGCAGCGACCAGCACTCCTTCTTGAACGGCCCGATGGCCCGCTTCCGAGCCTTGTAATAAAACTGCTCCGACGTGTCGCTCGCCTTTTTCTCGCTCTGCGCGTTCTGGTCGAGCCAGGCGTACGCCCGTTGCCGGAGTTCGGCGGGCAGCGCCGGATGGTCGAAGACGACGCTCTGGAAATTGGTGGCGAGGTGGATTTCGGCCGTTTCGATTCGGGGGAAGTTTCCGAAAGCATCCGGCGGGAGGGTGCTGGCCCCGTGCTGGACGGCGCCGCCCATTCCGTACGGATCGCGAGCGGCTCGGGAAAGCGCTTCGAGCGCCACGAGATCGAGCTTCACGTCGGCAATCGATCCATCCGGCAGCACCACCCCGCCGTGCGAGGTCCCGGTCTGGACCGAGATCTTGCTGATCCCCACCAGGTTGCGGCCAAAGGTCGGCAGGGTCCGGTTGAAGCCCTCCATGAAGGCGTGGAGTTCCTCGACCGTGCTGTTCTTGTGACCCACTTCGCCGATTTCGGCGCCGACCGACACCGTGACGCCGCGCGGCTCGAGCCCCCGGATAAACGCGGTGATCTCGGCGGCGCGAACGTAGTTGTCCCGCTGCTGGTCGTCGAGCGTCGGGCGGTCGAGATCGACCAGCGTGGACGTGTCGACGTCGATGTTGAAGAACCCGGCTCCGACTTCCTCGGCGATGAGCTTCTTGACCTCGCTCACCTCGCCGTCGGGGTCGCTCTGGTACTTCTTGGCGTTGACCTGGCA
>CADEGB010000074.1 GCA_902826755.1 uncultured Gemmatimonadota bacterium | reverse complement strand
CGGCGGAATCACCGACGACTGCAACCGGGTGGTCATGGCGCTCTACCGGCCGGCGATCGACACCCTGGTGTCGGTGAGCACCACCGAGGCGGCCGAGCTGGTGAAGCTTCTGGAAAACACGTTCCGGAGCGTCAATATCGGGCTGGTCAACGAGATGGCCATCGTCTGTGACAAGTTGGGTGTGGACGTGTGGGAGGTCATTGACGCGGCGGCCACCAAGCCGTTCGGCTTCATGAAGTTCCAGCCCGGTCCCGGACTCGGCGGTCACTGCATCCCGATCGATCCGCACTACCTCGCGTGGAAGATGCGAGGTCTCAACTACAAGACCCGGTTCATCGATCTGGCCGGGGAACTCAACACCGAGATGCCGGTGTTCTGGGTCCGCAAGGTCAACGAGGCGCTCAACGAAGTCGGCAAGGCCGTCAAGGGCGCGTCGGTCATGATTCTGGGCGTGGCGTACAAGCGCGACATCGAGGACATTCGGGAAAGCCCGGCCCTCGACATCATCCGGCTGCTCGAGGGACAGGGCGCCAAGGTCAGCTACCACGATCCCTTCGTGCCGTCGTTCTCGGAGGACGGGCACCAGGCCACCTCGGTGCCCCTCACGCCGGCAACGCTGGCCGCGGCCGATTGCGTCATGATCGTCACCGATCACTCGGCGCTCGATTATGACCTGGTCCGCAAGCACGCCCGGATCGTGGTCGACACCCGTAACGCGATGCGTAAGGCGCGCTGATGCGCGTTACGGTCATCGGCTCCGGCTACGTTGGTCTGGTGGCCGGAGCTTGTCTGGCCGAAACCGGCAACGACGTGGTCTGCGCCGACGTCGATGCCGCCAAGGTGAAGCGCCTCCAGGGCAACGAGATCCCGATCTACGAACCGGGCCTCGAGCCGATGGTGGCCAGAAACCAGGCCGACGGTCGGCTCGTCTTCACCACCGATGTCGGCAAGGCGGTCGAACACGGGCAGGTCGTGTTCATCGCCGTCGGCACCCCTCCCGGCGAGGACGGGTCCGCGGATCTCCGTCACGTCCTGACCGTGGCCGACACCATCGGGCGCCATCTCAACGAGCCGAAGGTCATCGTCACCAAGTCGACCGTGCCCGTCGGCACGGCGGAAAAAGTCCGGGCCGCGATCCGAGCGGTGACCTCCGCCCCCTTCTACCTCGCGAGCAATCCGGAGTTTCTCAAGGAAGGCGCCGCGATCGACGACTTCATGAAGCCGGATCGGGTCGTCATCGGCGTCGATACCCCGGAAGCCCGCGACCTCCTGGCCCAGCTCTACGGTCCGTTCGTGCGCACCGGCAACCCGGTCTTGTTCATGGACATTCCGTCGGCCGAAGTGACGAAGTACGCGGCCAACGCCATGCTGGCCACCCGGATCTCGTTCATGAATCAGATCGCGAAGCTCTGCGAGCTGGTTGGGGCCGATGTCGGATCGGTCCGGAAGGGGATCGGGACCGACCGCCGAATCGGGCCTGCGTTCCTGTTCCCGGGTCCCGGGTACGGTGGCTCCTGCTTTCCCAAGGACGTCAAGGCGCTGATCCGAACCGCCCACGAGATCGGGATGGACCCGGACCTGTGGGAGGCGGTCGAAGCGGTCAACCAGCGCCAGAAGCAGGTGATGCTCGCCAAGCTCACCGCGGAGCTGGCGCCCTCACTGGCCGGCCGGCGGATTGGGGTCTGGGGCCTGGCCTTCAAACCCGAGACGGACGACATGCGGGAAAGCCCGGCGATCGAGCTGATCGAAGGGATTCTCGCCGCCGGCGGCCAGGTCGTGGCGCACGACCCCAAGGCCACCGACACCGCGCGGCAGGTCTTCGGCGATCGGGTCCAGTACGCCCGGGACCCCTATGAGGCGGTGGCCGGGGCCGACGCCCTTGCCATCGTCACGGAATGGCTGGTCTACCGGAACCCGGACCTGGATCGGGTCAAACGCGGGCTCCGCACTCCGCTCATCGTCGACGGTCGGAACCTGTTCGATCCGCCGAGGATGGCAGCGGCGGGTTTCCGCTATGTCAGTCTGGGCCGGCGGGGCCAATGAGGATTCTGATCACCGGCGCGGCCGGGTTCCTCGGGTCGCATTTGGTGGACCGGTTCCTTGCCGAGGGCCATCGGGTGATCGGGATGGACAACTTCATCACCGGCTCCCGCGACAACCTGGCCCATCTGGCCGGGAACGCCCGGTTCGAGTTCATCGAACACAACGTTTCCAACTACATCTTCGTCGACGGCCCGGTGGACGGGGTGCTCCATTTCGCCTCGCCCGCGAGCCCGGTCGATTACCTCCGACACCCGATCCCGACCCTCAAAGTCGGCTCGCTCGGCACCCACAACACGCTCGGTCTCGCCAAGGCCAAGGGCGCTCGTTTCCTGCTGGCGTCGACGTCGGAGGTCTACGGCGATCCGCAGGTCCATCCCCAGCCGGAGTCGTACTGGGGACATGTCAATCCGGTGGGGCCGCGGGGCGTGTACGATGAGGCCAAGCGGTTCGCCGAAGCGATGACCATGGCCTACCATCGGTATCATGGCGTGCCGACCCGGATCGTTCGGATTTTCAACACGTACGGTCCCCGGATGCGGGCTCACGATGGCCGGGTGGTCTCGAACTTTGTCGTCCAGGCCCTGAGCGGGGAGCCCCTCACGGTCTACGGGGAAGGGAACCAGACCCGGTCCTTCTGCTTCGTCTCCGACCTGGTCGACGGGATCTTTCGGCTGTTCCACAGCGACCGGGTCGATCCGACGAACATCGGGAATCCGACCGAGTTCACAATGCTGGAGCTGGCCAATCTGGTCCAGGAAATGGTCGGATCCCACGTCGCCATCCGACACGAGCCGCTCCCGGTTGACGACCCGAAGGTCCGGAAGCCCGACATCGGGGTGGCCCAGGCCGTCCTCGGGTGGAATCCGACCGTCGACCTCCGGGCCGGACTGGTTCGGACCATCGAGTACTTCCGCGGCGCCTTGCCCCAGGGCCGCTAGTCCGGCCCGGAGGCCTTCGACAGGGCCGACCCAGAGCCAGTGACTTACCCCCGCCCGGGTCCCCCTTGGGCGGGGCTCGCGTCTCCGCCAAACTCCCCAGTTCCACTATCTTACCGGGTTCCCAAACCCGCCCCTGGCCGGCCCGTCCGGCCGGGGCGGCGCGACCCGGGGTCCCGGCTCGGCATCATGCCCTCGGGTTGCCTGACGTGAAGGCTTTTCGTCACGCGGAAGCGAACGGATGTCAGGCATGCAAGTCAGCACCGAACATCTCCTGCAGCAGGCCCACGAGCGATTCGCCGTGCAGGATTATTACGGCACGATCCACCTGATCGACGAGATCGTCGAGTCAGGGCGTCGGTTCGCCGACGTGTATCACCTGAGGGGCCTCGCGTTGTCGCTGCTGGGCCAGCCGGAGAAGGCGCTCGAGGATCTCGACCGGGCGCTGGCCGTGAACCCCCGGTACATCGACGCCCTGGTCCATCGTGGGGTGATCCTGGTCGAGTTGGGGCGGTCGGCCGAGGCGGATGCCTCGTTCCAGCGGGCGGCGGCTCTGGGCCAGTCGGGGGCGAACGGGTTCTCCCGCCCGGTGGCGTCCCGGTTGGCCAACCTCCACGCGGCGATCGGCGATGCCTACGCGGAAGTCGGCGCCACCGAGGACTCGATTCGGGAGTATCAGCGGGCCGTGGCCCTGGGCCCGGACTTTCACGACCTCCGGTATCGACTGGCCCGGCTGCTGCTCGAGGCCGGCCGGCTGCTCGAAGCGCGCGAGGAACTCGACCGGATCGTGGCGGTGCAGCCGCGGTTCGTGGACGCCCAGGCGGCTCTTGGCCTGGCCCACTACCTCTCCGGCGATGCCACCGGGGCCCAGGAAATCTGGGCGCGCTGCCTCAAGCAGCGTCCCGAAAACGCCCGGATCGGGGCCTACCTGGCCATGGCGAGACGGCTGGCGTCGTGATTCGTCCGGTGGTGGCCGTCCTGCTGGCCGCGGCCGGGTGTTCGGTGGCCGCGGCCGACCACGAGCGGTTGGGTGACGACGCGTATCGCGATGGGAACTACGGCCGCGCCCTGGGCGAGTATCAGACGGCGCAGCGGACGGGGGCCCGGAGCCGGGTCTGGGCCAAGACGGCCGCGGCCGCGGTCCGGGCCGAGGACTTCGGCGCCGCGATCGACGCCTACGCCGAGTTGGCGCGAGAGGATCCGACCCGGGCCCTCGAGGCGGCCGTGGGACTCGAGCGGGTGGCGCTCGCCGCCGAACGACAGGGCACCGCCGGGCTCCCCGCGGTGACCCGGGCGGTCCTGGCGCTCCGGAGCATCAATCCGGGACGACCGTTAGGCGGACTGGCCCGCCTGACCCTGGCCGGCGGGGCCGAGCCGGCGGACGCGCTCAGCCTGCTGCCGGCCGCAATGGCGGCGGCTGGCAGCGGGCGGCTGGTCGACTCGCTCCTGCTCCGGCTGGCCGAGGCCCAGCGGGCCACGGTGGCCTGCGAGGGCGCCGCCCGGACCTACCGGACCCTGCTGCGACGGACCGATGACAATCGGCTCCGGGTGGCTGGTCGGGCCGGTCTCTCGGAGTGCGCGCTGCTTCTCGGCGGTGACGCTCTGGCCACCAGCGACGGGCCCGGAGCCGAGCGCTGGTTCGAGGTCGTCCTCGGCATCGAAACCGGGACGGGTCGTGGATTTCGGGCGCAGGTCGGCCTCGGCGACGCCCGGATCCTCCAGGGCGATGCCCTGGGTGCGGCGGTTGCCTATCAGGCGGTGGTCTCGGCGCCCAACGCGCCCGACAGCCTCCGCGGCGTCGCGGTGGCCAAGCTGAACGGATTGGGGGCGGCTCCGACCGAACCCCCGGCGGATGGAGAGGCATGAACGTGGGAAGATTCGCGGGCCTGCTGGCCCTGGTGCTGCTGGCCGGGTGCTGGCCCTTCAAAGGCAAGCCGAAATCGGACGCTCCGGCGCCGGTCCTGGCCAACTCACCCCGGACCATCGACTCGCTCTGGTTGGTGGGCCAACGGGCATTCAACCGCGGGAAGTGGGGCGAGGCCAACAACGTGTTCACCCGCCTCGCCAACGCCATGCCGGTCACCGACGCCCGGCATGCGCGGCTGGCGTTCTATCGGGGTGAAATCGACGTGGCGCAGGGCAACGAGCTCGACGCGGTCCGCCAGTTCCGGCGGATTGCCGACGAGAACCCGGACGACTCGCTCGCCCCGGACGCCCTCCTCCGCGCGGCCGACGCCTACTCGTACCTGTGGAAGCGGCCGGAACTCGACCCGACCTACGGCCAGACGGCGCTCGGCGTCTACCAGGAAGTGCTGAGCCGCTATCCGAACTCGGTGGCGGCCAAGCGGGCCGAGGCCAAGGCGCGCGAACTGGGGGAATCGTTCGCGCGGAAGGAGTACCTGAGCGCGCTGTTCTACTTTCGGTACAAGGCGGACGAGTCCGCCGTCCTCCTCCTCCGGGCGCTGGTCGTCCAGTATCCGCGGGCCAAGATCGTGCCCGACGCGCTCGAAAAGCTGGTCCTGGCGTATCGGCGGCTCGGGTATCAGGAGGAGGTCAAGGAGACCTGCAACTACATCGCCCAGTTCCATGCGGGACCTCGGGGGCCTGGTCGGTACTGTCCGCCCGCCGGCGCCGCCGACTCGGTCCGGACGCAGGCCGATTCGCTCGGGTCCCGCTGAGGTGAGGATCGCGGTGCTTGGTGGTTCGTTCGACCCGGTTCATCACGGCCACCTGGTCGTCGGGATGGCGGTTCGGGAGGCGCTCGACGCGGATCAGGTCCGTCTCATTCCCACGGCCGAGCAGCCCTTCAAGGTGGGCCAGCACCGCGCCGGGGCGACGCACCGGGCCCGGATGCTCGAGCTCGCGACGGCCGATGACCCGACCTTCGAGGTCGATCGGGTGGAGGTCGATCGGGGCGGGGCATCGTACACGGTCGACACGCTGCGCGACCTCCGGCGTCGGTTTCCGGACGCCCGGCTGAGCCTCGTCATCGGCAGCGACGCGGCGGCCCTGTTCCAGACCTGGCGGGAACCCGCCGCCATTCGGGGCATGGCGGAGGTGGTGGTGCATTCGCGGGCGGGCGAAACGCCCCCCGAGGGGATCGCGGACCGCATGGTGGCGGTGCCGCGAATCGACATTTCATCGACGGCGGTGCGCGAGCGGGTCCGGTCCGGACGGTCGATCCGGTATTGGGTCCCCGACACGGTGGCGCGATACATCGCGGCACAAGGCCTGTATCGGGACTGACGATGTTGAAGATCTTGATCGAAAAAGTCTTTGGGACCCGGCACCAGCGCGATGCCAAGAAGCTCACGCCGCTGGTTGCCCAGGTGCACGAGCACGAAGCCCGGCTCGGTGCGCTGAGCGAAGCCGACCTCAAGGCCCAGACTCAGCGGTTCCGCGATGTCCTCGCGGAACGAACCGGCGCGGCCCGGGCGGAGGTGGACCGGGTGCGGGCCGCCAAGCACGACTGTGCCGACCCGGTCGAGCGGGAGCGCCTCGAGGGCGAGTTCCACCGCCTGGAACATGAATACAAGAAGGCGGTCGCGGCCGTACTGGACGATCTCCTGCCCGAGGCCTTTGCGACCGTTCGCGAAGCCGCTCGCCGACTGGTCGGGACCACCGCGAGGGTGACGGGGCACGATCTGCCGTGGGAGATGGTGCCGTACGACGTCCAGTTGATGGGCGGCGTGGCCCTTCATCGCGGGCGGATCGCCGAAATGGCCACCGGCGAGGGCAAGACCCTCGTGGCCACCCTGCCGCTCTACCTCAACGCGCTGGCGGGCCGGGGTGCTCACCTCGTCACCGTCAACAACTACCTGGCGCGGCGTGACTCCCAGTGGATGGGGCACCTCTTCACGTATCTCGGCCTGACGGTCGGGTGCCTCGACGACACGGAGCCCCAGTCGCCGGAGCGCCGGGCGGCCTACCTCTGCGACATCACCTACGGCACCAACAACGAGTTCGGGTTCGACTATCTCCGCGACAACATGGTCTACTCGCTCGAGCACCGAGTGCAGCGGGATCATGCCTACGCCATCGTCGACGAGGTGGACTCGATCTTGATCGACGAGGCGCGGACGCCGCTGATCATCTCGGGCCCGGTGGGGAACGAGGGGGACGACAAGTACTCCGAGTTCAACTGGCGCGTGGCCGATCTGGTCCGGAAGCAGACCGCCGTCGTGAACCAGCTGATCGCCGAGGCGGAGCCGCTGTGGGCCAACGAGAAGACTCGGGTCGACGCCGCCAGCAAGCTCTATCAGGCGCGGCTCGGGATGCCGAAGAACAAGCGCCTCCTCAAACTCCTCAACGAGCCAGGCGTCAAGCACGCGGTTCAACAGGCGGAACTGAAGCACCTGGCCGATCGCAAGCTGCCGACCCGCCAACAGGAAATGCGCGGGATCGACGAAGTCCTCTACTTCGTGCTCGATGAAAAGGGGCACTCGGTCCACCTGACCGATCAGGGCTCCACCGCGCTTTCGCCCGACGACCCGACGTTTTTCCTGGTACCAGACATCTCGGAGGCGGTTCACCGGATCGAAAAAGATCCGACCCTGTCCACGACGGAGCGGCGGGACCAGCGGGTTCAGGTCGAGATGGACTACGCGGCCAAAAGCGAAAAGCTCCACATCGTTCACAAGCTGCTGCAGGCCCACGCGCTCTACGAGAAAGACGTCGAGTACATCGTCCAGGACAACCAGGTCCTGATCGTCGACGAGTACACCGGCCGGGTTCTCGCTGGCCGGCGCTGGTCGGACGGGCTGCATCAGGCGGTGGAAGCCAAGGAAGGGGTCCAGATCAAGGGCGAGACCCAGACCATGGCCACCATCACCATCCAGAACTACTTCCGGATGTACGACAAGCTGGCCGGCATGACGGGCACCGCCGAAACCGAGGAGTCGGAGTTCTATTCGATCTACGGGCTCGAGGTGATGGTGGTTCCCACCAACCGACCGGCCCGGCGGTCCGACCACCCGGATCGGATCTACAAGACCCGGCGCGAGAAATACAACGCGGTGCTGGACGAGGTTGAGCAGTTGCACCAGCTCGGTCTGCCCACCCTCATCGGCACCACTTCGGTCGAGGTGTCTGAGACGCTGAGCAAGATGCTCAAGCGGCGGGGCCTCAAGCACGAAGTGCTGAACGCCAAGTACCATCAGCGCGAAGCCGAGATCGTGGCGAACGCCGGCCTGGCGGGGGCGATCACCATCGCCACCAACATGGCTGGCCGCGGGACCGACATCAAACTGGGTGCCGGCGTCGTCGAAACGCGGAACGCCGAACTCAAGCTCGAGAGCGGGACCATCACTCGCGAGGAGACCGGCGGGCTCCATATCATCGGGACTGAGCGGCACGAGTCCCGCCGGATCGACCGCCAGCTCCGCGGCCGCTCCGGCCGGCAAGGAGACCCCGGCGCCTCGCTCTTCTTCCTGTCGCTCGAAGACGACCTGATGCGGCTCTTCGGGACCGAGCGGATCGCCCGCTACATGGACAAGGCCGGGGCCGAGGAAGGGGAGGTCATCACCGGCAAGCTGGTGACCGCCGCCATCGAGTCGGCGCAGAAGCGGGTCGAGTTGCAGAACTTCCAGCAGCGGAAGCGGCTGCTCGAGTATGACGACGTGATGAACCAGCAGCGGGAGGTGATCTACTCCCTCCGGCTGTTTGCCCTCGAAAAGGGGGAGGAGCTGAAGGCCGAGGCCCGCCGGATGATCGCGGCGGCATTGGAGCATTCCGTCGCCAAGTTCCGCGAGGACGCCGGCGAACCGGAAACCTGGGACCGGGAGGGACTCCGGAACGCCCTGACCGTGCAGTACCTGGTCAATACGGAAGCGCTGTCCGACGCCAAGGCCACCGCCAGCCGGGACGCCATCGTCGCCGCGGTCAAAGCGGAGGGCGAGGCGACCTTCCACCGAAAGGTCAGCTACCTCAAGGACTTCGGCGAGGCGATCGGGGTCGGCGACGTCGACCAGCAGGTCCTGGCCCAGGTCACCCTGGGAGTGATCGACGAGAAGTGGAAAGACCACCTCTACGACCTCGATCAACTCCGGAACGCCATTCAGTATCGGGCGTACGGTCAGAAGGACCCGCTGGTCGAGTACAAGAAGGAAGCGTTCGAGATGTTCGAGGACCTGATCCGCGACCTCCGGGCCACCTTCGCGGAGCGGTACCTCAAGATCCAGGTCAGCGCCGAGCCGCCGCAGCCGCCCCCGCCGCCGCGCCGGATGCCGGCGCCGCCGCCGCCCGCGGCCTCCACCGACGACTTGTTCGCCGCCCCGGCCCGGACCACCACCGGCCCGGTGGCGCCGGCCGCCGCGCCGCCCCCGGTGGTCCAGAGCAATGTCGGCCGGATCGGCGGCCAGACCGGCGGGAACCTCCCGACCGTCGGTCGGAACGACCCCTGTCCCTGCGGGTCCGGCAAGAAGTACAAGAAGTGTCACGGAGCGGGTGCCTGATTTCGGGGGGCCGGAGCGATCCGGCCCCATCTCGCGCCATTTCGGTTGTTCCGGCCCGGCCCCGGAGCCCTACCTTGGGGGCGTGTCCCCCCATCCCCCTGACTCCTCGCCTCAAGCCGATCGCCCACGCGAGCGGCTCGTCCGGCACGGTCCGTCCGCATTGACGACCGTCGAGTTGCTCGCCATTCTGTTGGGGACCGGGCGGGCCGGGCTCGGCGTCGAGGCGGTGGCCGAGTCGATCTTGGTCGGAGCGGGTGGCTCGCTCCGGCGACTGGTGCGCCAACCTCTCGGTGAATTGCGGCGGGTGGCCGGGGTCGGCGGCGCCAAGGCGGGGCGGGTGGCGGCCGCCCTGGAGTTGGGACGGCGGCTGGCCCGGGAGGAGCGTCCGGTTCGGGAGCGAATTCGGACCCCGGAAGACGTGGTCCGGCTGCTGGCGGACCGCCTCCGCGATCTCGAGGTTGAGGAGTTCCACGTCGTGGCCCTCTCGGCCCAGCGGGACGTGCTGAAAGCGGTGCTGGTGTCGCGGGGGGTCCTGACGGGGTCGCTGGTGCACCCCAGGGAGGTGTTCCGGCCCGCCATTGCGGAGGCGGCGGCCGGCATCATCGTGGTCCATAACCATCCCAGCGGCGACCCGACTCCGTCGCCCGAGGATCGGGCGGTGACCGGACAATTGTTGGCGGCGGGGACCGTGCTCGGCATTCCGGTCCTCGATCACGTGATCGTGGCGGGAGATCGGTGGATGAGCTTCGCGACTCAAGGACTGCTGTGACCGATACCCTCCAGGGTCTCGGCGCCGTCGAGCTGCGCGCCGCGCTGGCTCGTCACGCCGATCGCCTCGATACCGGTCTGATCGAGCGCGCGCTCCAGTTCAGTACCTCGGCCCACCGCGGTCAGAAGCGGATGTCGGGCGAGGAGTTCGTGTCGCACAGCATCGCGGTGGCCACGATCCTGGTGGGCCAGCTGCTCGACTCGACCTCGATCGCGGCGGCGTTGCTGCACGACGTGGTCGAGGATGCCGAAGTGAGCGTCGACGACATCGCGGCGGAGTTCGGATCCGAGGTGGCGGGCCTGGTGGACGGGCTCACGAAGATCTCCCACCTGACCTTCCGCTCCCGGGCCGAGGAGCAGGTCGAGAACTACCGGAAGCTCCTCCTCTCGATTGCCAAGGACGCCCGGGTCATCATCATCAAGCTCGCCGACCGGCTCCACAACATGCGGACCCTGGAGCACCTCCCGCCCGACCGACGGGAACGGATCGCCACGGAAACGCGGGAAATCTACGCGCCACTGGCCCACCGGTTCGGGATGGCCGGCGCCAAGGCGGAACTCGAGGATCTGGCGTTCAAATTTCTGGAGCCCGAGGAGTACGTGGCCCTGGTCCGCAAGGTGGCGGAGAAAAGGGCGGAGCGGGAGGCACGGATCGAGGCCTTCCTGAAACCGCTCGAGGAGGAGATGACCAAGGCGGGCATCGCCGACGCGGAGGTGACCGGCCGGCCCAAACACCTCTGGTCCATCTATCAGAAGATGCGGAAGCGGGGCACCCCGTTCGAGCAGGTCTACGACATGATGGCGCTCCGGATCATCGTGCCGTCGGTACCGACCTGCTACCACGTCCTCGGCATCATCCACCACAACTGGACCCCGGTTCAGGAGCGGATCAAGGACTACATTGCGTCGCCCAAGTCGAACGGGTACCAGTCCCTCCACACGACGATCTTCGGTCCCCGCGGTCAGCTCTACGAGGTCCAGATCCGCACTCCGGAAATGCACCGGACGGCGGAGTTCGGTATCGCGGCCCATTGGCTCTACAAGACCGACAAGTCCCGGGGCGATGACCTCGATCAGCACTTCGAGTGGTTCCGCCAGCTGCTCGAGCTCCAGCAGGACGCACATAGCCAGGAGGAGTTCCTCGAGTTCCTGAAGCTCGATCTCTACCAGGACGAGATCTTCGTGTTCACGCCGCAGGGCGACGTGAAACAGCTGCCCAAGGGCGCCACGGCCATCGACTTCGCGTTCCACGTCCACACTGAAGTGGGCGTCCGCTGTCAGGGCTGCAAGATCAACGGACGGATCGCGCCCCTCCACCGGGAAATCCGCAACGGCGACACCGTCGAGATCCTGACCTCGCCGTCGGCTCGACCAAGCCGGGACTGGCTTAGCCACGTCCGCACCGGCCGGGCTCGCCAGAAGATCAAACAGTGGGTCCGCCACGAGGAAGAGACGGTCAGCGTCGGACTCGGCCGCGATATCCTGGCCCGGGAAATCAAGCGGCGACGGCTTACGGTCCCGGACGCCGCCGGTCTCGATCGGGCCGCTCGCACCCTCGGGCTACCGGACGCCCACGGGTTGGAGGCGTCGATCGGGCGGGGCGACCTGGCCATCGGCACCGTGATGCAGGCGCTCTTTCCGGATCTGACCGAAGAGGACCTCCAGGAGCCGAAACCGACCGTGTTCGGCCGGATGTTGAACCGCATCCGGCTCGGGCGCGGGATCAAGATCCAGGGCGTTGACGGGCTGCTGGTCCGCTACGCCCAATGCTGTCAGCCGGTCCCGGGTGACACGGTCGTCGGGTACGTCACCCAGGGCCGGGGCATCTCGATCCACCGGGTGGATTGTCCCAACCTGCTCAGTCTCCAGGAGGGCGACCGGCGAGTCGAGATCGACTGGCAGGAACAGGAGGGCGAGTCGTTTGCCGTCCGCCTGGTCCTCAACGCGGAGGATCGGCGCGGCCTTTACGCCGACATCCTTCAGGCGGTGGCGCAGACCGGTACCAACGTCCGCCGGGCCGACCTCCACACCAAAGACGGCACCGCCTTTGGCACCATCTTCGTCGAAGTCGACAACCTGACCCACCTCGCCAAGGTTCTCCGGGGGATCCGGCGCGTCAAAGGCGTGGTGTCGATCGATCGTCGTGAAATTCCCGCGGGCTGACCGCGGCCCGACCCACTCGCTCCGAGGTTCCCGTGCCCAATCGCTGGTTGCTCAAGACCGAGCCGTCGACCTACGCCTACGATCACCTCGAACGCGACCAACGCGCGGTCTGGGATGGCGTCGCCAACCCGGTGGCGCTCAAACACCTCCGCGCCATGGCGGCCGGCGACGAATGCCTGATCTACCACACCGGCGACGAAAAGCGGGTGGTCGGTGTCGCCAGGGTCACGAAGGCGGCGTATCCCGATCCCAAAGCCGGCGACCCGAAACTGGTGGTGGTCGACCTCGCGCCGGTCCGTCGGCTGGCCCGCTCGGTGAGCCTCGCGGAGATCAAGGCAGACGACCAGTTTGCCGGCTGGGAGTTGGTCCGGGTACCGCGTCTGTCGGTGATGCCGGTGCCGGACGCCCATTGGAAGCGGATCGTGAGCTGGTCATGATGAGGTTGGGCGGGGCTGGACCCCGAAGAAACGCCGATATAGCTTTCCCGGTCTGATGCCGCGCTTCGAGGTCCACGCCCCGTTCACTCCTGCCGGCGATCAGCCCGCGGCCATCGCGGCGCTGACCGCCGGCCTCGTTCGTGGCGACAAGTACCAGACCCTGCTCGGCGTCACCGGGTCCGGCAAGACCATGACGCTGGCCCATACCATCGCCAACTACGGGAAGCCAACGCTGGTCCTTTCCCACAACAAGACGCTGGCCGCTCAGCTCTACGGCGAACTCAAGCAGTTCCTGCCCAACAACGCGGTCGAGTACTTCGTCTCCTACTACGACTACTACCAGCCCGAAGCGTACGTGCCCTCGACCGATCTCTACATCGAAAAGGACGCGTCGATCAACGAGGACATCGAGTCGCTCCGGCTCCGCGCCACCTCGAGCCTGATGGAGCGGGACGACGTGGTCATCGTCGCCACGGTCAGCGCCATCTACGGCCTCGGCGATCCCGCCACCTACCGCCGGAACATGTTCACGCTGGCGCGGGGAGCGGAGCGGGGTCGGGACGCCATTCTCGCGGATCTGGTGGCCATCCAGTACAACCGGAACGACGTGTCCTTCGATCCCGGCACCTTCCGGGTCCGCGGCGATACGGTCGAGATCTTCCCGGCCTACGAGGAGCAGGCTGTCCGGGTCGAGTTGTGGGGCGACACGATCGAGCGGATCTCGAAGATCCATCCGGTCACCGGCAAGACGATCGCCCAGCTGGAGCAGTGTGCCATCTGGCCCGCCACCCAGTATGTCACCGAGCGGCCGATGGTGGAGCGGGCGGTCCGGTTCATCCGAGAGGAACTCGCGGCGCGGCTCGCCGAGTTCCGGGCGGCTGGCAAGCTGCTCGAGGCGCAGCGGCTCGAATCCCGGACCAACTTCGACATCGACATGCTGCTCGAAATCGGCACCTGCCCGGGCATCGAGAACTACTCCCGACCGCTTTCGGGCCGGCTGGCCGGCGAGCGGCCCGCGTGTCTGCTGGACTATTTCCCGGCTGACTATCTGGCGGTGGTCGACGAATCCCATGTCACCATCCCCCAGATCGGCGGCATGTACAACGGCGACCGGGCCCGGAAGGGCACCCTGGTCGAGTATGGGTTCCGGCTTCCGAGCGCGCTCGACAACCGGCCCCAGACCTTCGACGAGTTCATGTCGCTGGTGCCCCAGCTGATCTTCGTCTCCGCCACTCCCGGCGACTTCGAGCTTCGCATCTCGGAGGGCAAGGTGGTGGAACAGATCATTCGGCCAACGTTCCTCGTCGACCCCGAGGTGCAGATCCGGCCGGTCAAGGGTCAGGTCGACGATCTCCTCGTCGAAATCCGGGATCGGGCCAAGAAGCGGGAACGGGTGCTGGTAACGACCTTGACCAAACGGATGTCGGAAGACCTGACCGATTACCTGCAGCAGGTGGGAGTCCGGGTCCGCTACCTCCACTCCGACATCGACGCCATCGAACGGATGGAGATTCTCCGGGGGCTCCGGCTCGGCGATTTCGATGTCCTGGTCGGGATCAATTTGCTGCGAGAGGGGCTCGATTTGCCGGAGGTCTCGCTGGTGGCCATTCTCGACGCCGACAACGAGGGCTTCCTCCGGAGCGACCGGTCCCTGATCCAGACGGTGGGCCGGGCGGCCCGGAACGTCAACGGGATCGGCATCCTGTACGCGGATTCCATCACCGGATCGATGCGTCGAGCCCTCGACGAAATGGACCGGCGTCGGACTCGGCAGTTGGCCCACAACGCCGAGTTCGGGCTTACGCCCACCTCGATCGTCAAGTCGCACCAGGAAGTCAAACTCGCCACGTACGTCGCCGACGCCCGGACCGAGAAGCCGAGCAAGGACAAGAAGAC
>CADEGB010000073.1 GCA_902826755.1 uncultured Gemmatimonadota bacterium | reverse complement strand
CGAGTGCAAGTCGCAGTTTCCGAATTACGTGGTCCGTGCCGCCGGATCGCCGGGCACCCCGGACGGTCGGGACCTCTGCACCCGCGCCGCGATCTCGCTCGGCAGCACGGACGCCATCGGCGGCCTGGTGGCGGGGCGGGACTACGTGAAAGCCGACGTGAGTCAGGCCATGGCTGACTCCGCCACCGCGGCCGTGGCGGCTGCGGAAGTCACCGCGCTGGGCCTTACGGCCTCGGATGTCGACGCGGCGGCCCAGGAGCCGACAATCAACACCAACGCCACCGGCAGCCGGGACAAGGCCCGGATCGGCATCAAGCTCTACACGTTCGCGGCGCCCCGGGGCGCGTCCCTCAGCGCGCGACGTTAGGCCCGCGGTAGCGCGCCGCCCGTCCAAGGGTCGGTGTCCCCATGGGGGCCGGAGGCTTGCCTCCGGTCCTCATGGGCGTTCCGCCAAGGGCCACGTCGCGCGGCACGGTGTGTCAAACCGCTCGAGCAACTCCAGTTCCGCGTTCATCTCCCGACTCAGCGCTTGATGCAGCGCCCGAGCCTCCTCGAGGTCCCACTGGAACGATGCGATCCGATCGGTAACGGCGAACAGGCCCCGCGCCACCTCGTTCCTGGTGTCCTGATAGTCCCTCATGGCTCCGTCGCCACCCGTCGCCACCGCCCGAGCCAGCAACTCCGCGTCGCGGAGGGCGTCCGTGATCCCGTGCGCCGTGAGCGGATCCTTGAAGTATCCGGCGTCCCCGACCAGCGCCCACCCTGGCCCGACCGAACGCCGGAAGTATCCGCGGGTACCGGCAAAGGCCCGGAGCCCCCCCGACCGGGTCGACCCGGCCACCCGGCCGGCCAGTGTCGGGGAGACCTCCGCCAGCACCGTCCGATAGAGCCCCTCGATCCCCGCGCCCCCGACTGCGGCCAGCCGCTCCGGCGGAACCGATGCGAAGACGCAGGTCGCCTCGAAATTGGTCTGGATGGTTCCGACCGAGGCGCCGACCCGATAGAACCAGTGAAATCCCTCGAGGCCGACGTCGCGATGATATCCGTAGATCGACGCGGTGGTGTGGGATGCCGCTTGATCGATCGGCGCATCCACCAGGCGGGCCACCCGCGAGTGGCGTCCGTCGGCGCCGACTACCAGATCCGCCGACACCGGGTACTCGGTGCCGTCGACGTTGATTCGTGCGCCCCGGACCCGACCGGTTCGATCGGGTACCAGGCCGACCAGCGAGTGGCCGAACCGTACCTCCGCACCGGCGTCACGAGCCGCGTCGAGCAGGATCGGGTCGAGCACCGTCCGCCGCGGGGCGTACAGGGCGTCGACTCCTTCCCGCGCTTTGATTCGGACCTCGACCGACTCGTCACCATAGTGGAAGGTCGTCGTTCGGATCCGCGGCGTCCCAGCCGTCCGGATCCGGTCGAGCAGGCCCCAGCGATGGAGTTGCAGCACGGCACCCCGCATCAGCGCGTGGGTCGAGAGGGTGTCGCTCCCCGGGCGCATCGGGTCGATCACCAGGACCCGGAGCCCCTCGCGGGCCAGGAGCAGGGCCGTGGCCGCTCCGGCACACCTCGCGCCGGCGATGACCACGTCGTAGTGGCTCAGGCGTTCATCCGTTGGTCGGATCATGCGGCCCCCAGGAGTGGTGCCGCGGGTCCCGCGGCTGCCGGATCGGCTAGGTAGCTGGCCAGGTGCGTGCTCAGATCCCGGGCGTCGCTCGCCGCTCCATCGATCAAGCTCGACCGACGACGACGGAGGAACGGCATCCCGATGAGGTACAACCCCGGCGCCGCGGCCACGCCGCCGTCGTGCCGGATCCGACCCTTCCGATCGAAGACCGGGACGTCGAGCCAGGAATGGTCGGGTCGGTATCCCGTGGCCCAGATCACGGTGCGGATCTCGCCGCTGGTCAGGTCGACCGCTAGCGGGGGCGAGGCGTCTACCCTGGTTGGTTCGATCGAGTGGGGTGGCTCGATCTCGTCTCCGGCCAAATGCGACGACGCCCAGGCATCGATCCGGGCAAGGAGCCGATTCATCTTGAGGTCGGCCATCCGGACCAGGTTCGGGAGCGAGCCGGAGCATTGAGCCCGGCCGCCGGAAATCCCGGCAAGCCGCCCTACCAGCCTGACGCCGAGCCCGGTCAGGGCGTTGAGGTCGAGATCGCGGTGCTCTGGGGATCCGATCAATTGGAGCGACGCGACGCCCCGGACTCGCTCCACGCTGTCGACCTCCGTATAGGACTCGTCGAACACGCCGACCCGGTCCATCCACCAGGTGATGTCACGACCGCGATAGCGACGAGGCACCCGGACGTGCTCGCCGACGGAGAGGGTGACTGGTCGGCCCGATCGCTGAATCTCCTCAGCGATCTGAATCCCGCTTGCGGCGGCGCCGACGACGAGTACGCCGCCGGGCGCCAGCTGGCTGGGGTTCCGGTAGTCCCTTGGCGTGAGCGATGTGACCCCGGCCGGAACCCGGGTGGCGAACGGAGGGAGGCTGGGCAGGTTACAGGCGCCGGTGGCCACCACCACCGCCTGGCACTGCCAGGTGCCTTGGGTCGTGGTCACGAGGTATCCGTCACCGCGCGGGCGGACCGAGAGGACCGTCGTGTCGGTGTGGACCGGGGCGCCGATTGCCGCCGCGTACCGCTCGATGAAGGCCACCGTCTCCGGCATGGTCCGAAATCCATCCGGATCGCCGACCGTCAGGGGGGCGCCGGGGAGCCGGCTCATCCAATTCGGCGTGAGGAGTCGGAGCGAGTCCCACCGCTCCGTGCGCCACGAGTGGGCCACCGTGCCGCGCTCGATCACGACATGGTCGATCGAGTGCTCGGCGAGGGAGTGGCTCATCGCCAGGCCGGCGTGTCCGGCGCCGATGATCACGACGGTCGTCCGCATGGGGTCGTCAGTTGACCGCGACGGTCACGTTGGTCGGGTTGGTGATGATGTCGAAGACAGCCGAGCGCTTCTGCGACTGGGCCACCAGGGCTTCGATTTCCTCGGGCGAGGCGTCCGCCTCGATCCGGTAGTGGACGGTGATGCCGCTGAACCCGTTGCGGACGTCGCCGTCGATGCCGAGGATCCCCTGGATGTCCATGGCGCCCTCCAGGGTCGCGGTGACGGCGTGCAGCTGGATCTTCCGGTGCTGCGCCACCGCCGCGATCCCGGCCGTGAGGCAGCTCGCCAGCCCGGCCAGCACCAGCTCCACCGGGGTGGCGCCGTTGTCCTCCGAAGCAAACAGCTCGGGGTGATCGGCCTCGTACCCGAAGGTGGTCTTGTGCCGCTGCTCGGCGCCGAGACCGAAGAAGCCCTCCACGGTCGAGCGGCTGTGGGTGCCTCGAACCCATTCATTCCGCGCCCTCCAGACGAACTGGGCGGCCTCGGGCGACTGGGTCAGCGCTTCGCGCGCTCCCAGCAGGGCTTCGACGTTGACGCCATTGTCGGCGGATTCCTTTGTGGTGCGCATCAAACCTCCCGCGTGGGGTTGGTGGTGCCGGCCTTGACCAATGCCGTAACAGGTGAAGCGCAGAAGCGGCCTCGAACCCGACATCCACGACGCTCTGGCCGGCCCGCTCGGCTCGACGACGCGTGGGACTACCCGCGGTATCTCGGGAGTTTGCCAGGGAACCGGCGCGACACTACCATTGCCGAATGCGCACGCTCTCGGCGGCTGCCCGCGATGAATTTCGGCCCAGATGACGGAACCGATCGAGCGCCTCCGGGCCGCCCTGGCCGACCGATATCATCTGGAGCGGGAACTCGGCGCCGGCGGGATGGCGACCGTGTATCTGGCCGAGGACCGCAAGCATGGCCGGCAGGTGGCGGTGAAGGTCCTTCGCCCCGAACTGGCCTCGGCGCTGGGCGCCGACCGGTTCCTCCGCGAGGTGACCATCGCGGCGCGGCTGAATCATCCCAACATTCTTGCCTTGCACGACTCCGGTGAGGCTGACGGTTTCCTCTACTACGTGATGCCGTACCTGGATGGGCCGACCCTTCGCCAGAGGCTTTCACGAGAGGGCGAGCTTCCGATTTCGGACGCGGTCAGGATCGTCCGGGCCGTCGCCGACGCGATGGCGTATGCCCATGCGCACGGCGTCGTGCATCGGGACCTCAAGCCCGAAAACGTGATGTTGTCCGGTGAACACGCGGTGGTGGCCGACTTCGGGGTCGCCAAGGCACTCGCGGAGGCGGGCCCAACGGGCTCATTGACCGCAACGGGGATGGCGGTGGGTACGCCGACGTACATGGCCCCCGAACAGGCCGCCGGTGATCCGCAGACCGATCATCGCGCCGACATCTACGCGGTCGGCGTGCTGGGATACGAGCTGTTGACGGGGGCGCCGCCGTTCGTCGGTCCCTCGCCGCAGGCCCTGGCGATGGCCCACATGGTCCGCGAACCCGAGCCTGTCGATCGGAGTCGGCCGGCGACGCCTCCCCGTGTGGCCGCGGCATTGATGCGGTGCCTGGCCAAGCGGCCAGCCGATCGATGGCAGTCAGCCGCGGAACTGCGGCAGCATCTTGCCGCGGACACACCGACGAGCGGTGAAACGGCCGGTTTTGGGAGTGCGGGGACGGTGCCAGGGTCGCTCGTCGTGACCGAGGAGGTTTGTCGCCGCCTCGACCGGGCCGTATTCGATCCACGGATGATCGGGGATCGCCTCCACTACCTCGACAACCAGGTCCGCTCCGACGTGCTGGTGCTCCTGATCCATGACTGGGGGGTCGAAGCCGTCGATCCAGCGGTGCTCCTGCCGGGAATTCCTTATCGGGTCATCGTACCCACGCTGTACGGGTTCGAGGGCGGCCGGAAGGTTCGGTTCCCGGTCGGGGTCGCCGACCACCTGGTGCTGCTCGATGCGCTGCTGCACGACGTCACCGAAAAGGCCCGGGCCCGAACCGTGGTGGTCGCCGGATTTTCCGCGGCGGGGGACCTCGTGCTCCGGCTCGCGGCCGACCCGACGACCACGGCCCGGATCGACGGCTGCCTGGCCCTCGGCCCGAACCTGGGGCTCGAGACCTGCTTCGTGACCGGGATTCTCGCGGATCTCAAGGACGGTTCGGCGGAGGCGTTCATCCCGGCTGTCAACACCGCGCTGAGCGGAGCGGTCACCGCGCCGCGAGACTGGCTCAATCTGGCCGAGTACTTCGTCAAGATCGTCCGGACTTTCCAAAACGACTTCCGGCCGATCCAGGCGTTTGCGCGTGGCATTGTCGATCCCTGGCGGGCGGAGGGAATCGATGCGTTGATCCGGTGGTATCGATCGGCGACGGCGGCTGGGCGCCGGGTTCGTTGTGTCTTCGAGGACAGCGACATGTATCGGACCCAGATCCGGGCACTCCAGCTTCGAAACCTCGACGAACGGGTGCTGGGTGACCGGTATCAGCCCGGGTCCATCGTGGTTGAGCCGGAGGCGGGGCACTTCGATTTGGTCGAGCCCGGTTTGCTTCGACGCCATCTCGACGGAATGGTTGCCGACGTACGTTCGGCCGGCCTGATCCTGAGCCAGACCACTGAGGAGATCCGCTCCTGACCGCCGCCCCGAACCCGCCTCGCAGGCCGACCCACGAACGCTGGGTCCGCCTGACCCATGGGACCACCGCGCTCATGGCCCTGACGTTGGCGGTCAGTGGCTTCCTCATCCTCCGCGTCCACCCCCGTCTCTACTGGGGCGAAACCGGCAACGACCTGACGCCGGCCCTGATCGAGTTCCCGATCGCGCCGAACTACCCGAGCGATTCGTACACCGAACCAGCCCGGTTTGCCGGGATGCCGGCGTCCGCCGTTACCGCCACCCGGACGCGCGAACCCTGGAACCAGAACGGCTGGGCCCGGAGTCTCCACTTCCTGGCCGCCTGGTTGCTCATCCTGCCCGGCCTGATGTACCTCACCCTCGGCCTCTCAGCCGGGCACTTCCGACGCCATCTCGTTCCCCGATCGACCGATCTCGCCGGGCCGGTTCTCAAGCGCGAATTGATCGATCACCTCCGATTCCGGATTGCTCCCGCGACGGGGGGCCCCGCGTACGGTGCGTTCCAGAAGATCGCCTACTCGGGCGTCGTGTTCCTCGTGGTCCCGGTGATCATTCTCTCCGGACTGACCATGGCCCCGGCAGCAACCGCCGCGTGGCCCTGGCTGCTCGATCTCTTCGGCGGGCATCAGTCGGCGCGAACGATCCACTTCTTCGGCTTTGTCGGGCTGGTGGGCTTCGTGGCCGTGCACGTCGTGATGGTGGTGTTGTCGGGCTTCGGAACCCAACTGCGCGGGATGACGATCGGGAGGAAGGAATGAACCAGCGCGGACGGATTTCGCGGCGTCAGGTCATCGCGGCCGGGTTGACCCTGGCGGGCGGGGCGGCGGCGTATCTCCGCTGGCCCGGCACCCTCCCCCCGACGTACGGCAACCTGCTCCGAATGGGCGACAACCTCACCTATGCCGCCCACCGGGTACTGTTTTCCCGGAATGCGCTGGCCCGAGAATACTCGGTTGCCGACGTGACCCCGTTCCCGGCCACCGGCACCTACGACCCCGGCCTGGGCGACACCCCGCTGGCCGAGACCTATCGCCGTCTGCGAGCGGCCGAGTTTGCCGACTGGCGCCTGGTGGTCGAGGGCAGGGTCGCCCGACCGCAGGCCTTCTCCCTGGCCGATCTGAAACGGCTTCCCTCGCGGACCCAGGTTACCCGTCACACCTGCGAGGAAGGTTGGTCGGCCATCGGGCAGTGGACCGGTGTGCCGCTCCGCGCCGTGCTCGAGGCCGCGGGGATTCTCTCCACCGCTCGATTCGTGAAGTACTCGGCGTACGACGGCTGGGTGGACAGTATCGACATGGTCGACGCCCTCCATCCCCAGACGATCCTGGCCTACGGCATGAATGGCCGTGACCTGCCGATTCCGCACGGCGGACCGCTGCGGATTCGGGTCGAACGGCAGATCGGCTACAAGAGCATGAAGTTCCTGGCCCGGCTCGAGGTCACCGACACCTGGGACGACGGTGGCGACGCGGGGCATATCCGGAGCGGGTGGGCCTGGTACAACGGAGCCTGACTCGTATCGGTTAGGTCCATCTCCGTTGACGGGTCCGCGGCGTCGCCGTAACATGGGACTCATGAAGACCTGCCGCTCCAATCTCACAGTGCCGCGCTGCCTTCGACTGGTCGTAGGCCTGCTCGCAACACTCGGCGCGGCCGCGAGCGCGACGCAATCGAAGTCGGTCCCGGTCGATGGTGTCACCGGAATCCTGGCCGCCTTCGAGACCCATCAGCTCGTTGCCCTCGGGGAAGGGAACCACGGCAACGAGCAGGGCCATGCGTTCCGCTTGGCTCTGATCCGGGATCCTCGCTTCGCAGCTGCGGTCAACGACATCGTCGTCGAGTTCGGTAGTGCCCGGTACCAGGATCTGATGGATCGGTACCTTGCCGGAGAAGCCGTCCCCGAGCGGGACCTTCGCCAAGTCTGGCAGAACACGACTCAGGCGCACACCGTCTGGGACGCCCCCATCTACCGCGAATTCTTTCAGGCGGTCCGCGAGGTCAATCGCGGGCGTCCGCCAGATCGCCGCCTCCGAGTACTCCTCGGCGACCCGCCGATCGATTGGTCCGATATTTCCACGCCTGAGCAGCTTCGCGCCCGGCTGATGGCTCCGGACGCCGACCGTGACGGGCACGCGGCGTCGTTGATCCGCCGCGAGGTCCTCGCCAAGCACCGCCGTGCCCTCCTCGTGTATGGCGAACTGCACCTGACCCGAAAGAGCCCCTTCGGCACGGCCGTGCCCAAATGGGTTTCGATCGTCGAACGGCTCGAACGGGATGACCGGGCACGGATCTTCTCGATCTGGACCTACACCATCGGGGGCGACATCACGACGTTGGCCCCCGACGTCGGGTCCTGGACCCCGCCAAGGCTCGCCATCCTCGGGAGTACGGTGCTCGGGCAGGCCGAGTTCAGGTTCTACTATCCGTTCGAGGTTCGGGGGCCTGACGGCGTCATCAAGGCGGCCCCCGGACCGATGGCCGAGCAGTTCGACGCGCTGCTGTACCTAGGGCCGACCGGAAGCCTTACCTACTCCCGACTCGGCGCCACCGAGTGCGCCGACAGCGAATATCTCACTATGCGCGCGCGTCGCATGGCCCTGGCCGGGGACGACGCGGGGTTGGAAGC
This sequence comes from uncultured Gemmatimonadota bacterium, assembly GCA_902826755.1. GTDB lineage: Bacteria > Gemmatimonadota > Gemmatimonadetes > Gemmatimonadales > GWC2-71-9 > SHZU01. The sequence goes on along the minus strand of CADEGB010000073.1, from coordinate 6,632 downwards.
CGTCAGGGCCCGGCTCGAACGATCCTGTGCCGCCCGCCCGAACTAGGAGATCAGCGAGCCTCTCGGTGGCCCTTCAGGAGAGTGCGACCGACAGGGCCAGCGCCAGCATGGCGGTGACGACCGGTAGCCAGATCCGGCGTTCGCGGCGGCTCGGAGTCGCCGCATTGGCGATCGCGCCGAGAACGAGGTAACCAACGACGACCCAAACGAGTCGGTGCGAGGGGGCACGAAGCTCGGGAAACGCCAAGCCGGCCCGGGCAGCGACGACCGCGCCCGAGAGCGCGAGGATCCCGATCGACGCCGCGGCGATGAGGCGACCAGCCATCGGCAACCGGCCGCGCCACCGCCCGCCCAGGGTGAATTCACCCCACGGAGCCCCCAAAATCAGCGCAACCTGAAAGCCGCACACAACGAGGGTGAGGAGCACGAACGCTCCGGCAGCGAGGAGGGTCATCGGTCGGGCTCCGGCGCCTCGCGATCGGCGGCCAGCGGATCGGGAATGGCCCGGCCGGGCAGGGCGGTGGCCCGGAGGCCGGTCTGCCGGGCCACGGGACCGGCGCCGAACGCCGTGGCCAGTTCGCCGCGAAGGGCCAGGTAGCGAAGGACGACGCCCTCCAGGTGATCCTCGGCCGTGGTGTAGCCCAGGCCCCGGAATCCGTCTTCCTCGCGCTCGGCGGAGACGTGGGGGGCGCCCCAGACGTCGCGATGAATGGCGACCTGGCCGGGGGGCCCGACCTCGACGGGGCCTCGGGAACAGCCCGAGCCGGACGCGAGCAGGGTCAGGGCTGCGAACAGACCTCGGCTGATGCGCATGGAGCGTCCTGTTGTAGCGAGGCCGTCCGCAGCGATCGTCCCGAGGGTCGGGGAGAGCCTCGTCAGCCAGTGACCAAACATGAGGGCGCGATGAGACGGCAGGAAGGGGGCGGTGGCAAGTCGGTGGGAAGGGTCGGAGTCACCCTTCCCACCGAAATAGACCAATCGCCTGAATCCCGATGTTGGCGACTACGTCCGAGCGCGGTGGAGACCGAGTAGGGCACTTCGCTCGCAGCGCACTCCGGCACTCGCAAACTAGGCGGGCGTGAAACGGTGCCCAGTGGCATCGCATCATGACGGCAACGTTCGTCAGGACCATGCCCGCGAGCATTGAAGTCTGGCCTTGACTCTCGTGACACGAACAACTCCGAACTTGCCTTGCCCGCAACCGTCATGGCTAGTCGAGGAATGGCAACTGGAGGACACTACGGCACGGCTAGCCTGCCCTTCGCGAGCACCGAGTCGATCGAAAGGGAAGCAACCGGTGCGCGGATCAGCATTCCGTCCAAAAGCAACGCCCCTCCTGACCTAATCCCCAGCTGCCGTCCGATCAGGATGTGGCGATCGACTAGACTGAGGGTCATGGGATCGGTAGCACACTGGCGCAGCCGGCCCAGGTCGAGATCGGCCCGCTTGACCGCCTCGGCCAGCTGAGCGGAGTCTCGAGCACTGAATGTAAGCTCAAGGAAGGGCCGGATCAGCCCTTGGCGCCGAGCACACTCCGATTGCGCCGCGATTTGAACTGCGCCCGGGAATGCGGCAGGCCGAGGGTAGTGCAGATAGCCAACTGCGACGGTGACACGATGAGCCGCCGCCATTGAATCGAGGATGCGAAGCAACGACCGGCAGACGGCGCAGCCGGGTTCAACGAAGACGATTGCCTCGTGGTCGGAGCCCACGGCCGAGTCCGTCGCCCAGGTTGCCACCCTTCGGTACTCCGCCCAGTCGGGTACCGGCCCGCTAGCCGTCACCCGTCCAGTTGACTGGCGGCTCTGCCGCAGCAACGCAAGAGCCGCTGTCACGAGCGCCGAACTCACGATGAGGACCGTTGCGAAGTCGGACGCAGCACGCCTCCAGGCGGACCAGCGGGCTCCCGTCATCGATGGCCCTTCCGGCCGGACGAATTCAGCGCGTAGCGAACAATTGCGGGCAGGGGTTCATGTACGACGGCGTAGAGAGCCTGTCCCGAGCTGTCAACGGCGATCGCGACAGCATCCCGGTCAAGTCCGAAAGTCCTGAGTCGCGAACCAGCCCAGTCAAGCTCCTCAACCACCGCCCCGTACGGAGCCGTACCCGGCGCTTCGAGGTGGTTCCTTCCCGAGTAGAGCGCAAAGATCGACTGACGGTTGGCCGCCACCGCGATGTAGCCGTATCGTAGGTCGAGGCCAGGCGCGAACGTAGGCCGGCCCTGGCGGGCCTTCATTTCATAGACGGGGTCGAAGTTGCGGAGGCGCCTGGCCTCCGCAACGACAGACCCATCTAGGGCATAGATCTCCAAGCGATCAGCGTAACGCGTTGCCGCCGCAAAGCGGCTTCGATCTGGATGGGGCGCCAAGGCGGATTGAAATGCATGATTCCGCACTTGAACAGGTGTGTCGGGGGATCCGGGCGGGCTCGGCCCGAACGGTGCTGCTCCTCGTCGGAGGAAGCGCACGAATCGTTTCGACTGGAACAGCCCTGTACCAACGAACCCACCTTCGGTGTCGGCGAAGGCGGCCGCGATCGGCCCGTCACCTTCAACAACGAGTGGCACAACTCGCTGCGGACTGAGCCCAGGTCCCTGGCCCCGTCGGTATGAGAACGCGGTGGCTCGGTGAAGGGCTCCATCGATCACCCAGAAGGAACCATCGGAGCCGTATTGGGCGTCGATCGATACGGGGGCTTCGAACTCCCCGCGCGCTGCGCCCTTTCCTCCGAATCGCATCAGCTGCGCTCCCGATGTGTCGAGCAAGACCGCAACCGAGTCCGCCATCGGGTCCAGCACCAGGAGAAGCCCACCAATCACCGAGACTGCGGTCGGGAGCATGAGCAAGTTGGGCTGAGTCAGTTGCCGGCCCGTCAGCGGCACCACGGCCCTTCCGCGGTCCGTTGACCGGTCCTGGCCCGCGGCCTCTCGCGCTCCGCCGAGCGGCCAGGCCGCCGGGAACAGAACGATCAGCAGTATCAGTCGCGCGTCACCCTTTTCGGCCATGGGGCCATCCTACCGGGAACGGTCACTTGTCAGACTACCCGACTCGCACGGTCACTCTAAGCAGTGCAGCAGGCCCTTCACGGTGCCGTCACGCTCCCTAACGCAGCGCGAGCGCTACGTTTTCGGGCAATTCAACCCGTCCCACCAGAAGTAGTTGTACAGCGGACCTTGGGCGGGGCGCTGACACCAAGAGCCCGGGTCGGGGCAGCAACCGATGAAACCGGAACTGCTACCGCAGGCCTCGTTGACCTGAATCCCCGCTGCAGGGGTGATCGCAGCTGGCGCACTTGCCGCCAGTATCGCGAGCGACGTTCCCCTAACGATGTTCTTGCGGTCCATTTGACTCTCCTTCGCTAACGTGGCTTCTCAGGCACGCCCGGGTTGGTTGGCGCCATCGAAAGTTCGCGTGAGCCAGAAATCCCCGCAATCGGATGACTGACGGCGTGAAACGCCTACGGAGGTTTTGGTGTAAGGACTCTTCACAGGGGGGGGGGGTTGCGCGGCGACCGACCGGAACGAAGATTGGCGTGGTGGTCAGGGCCTCCGAGTTCGTTCCCGGGGAGACCGCCGTGCGACAAAGGATCTGCCGATGCTTGAGGCTGATCCGAGCGAGTCGGTCGTGCTGCAGTCCGCAGTCGATCCGTCAGTGCGCCTCTCGCGCCGCCAGGCGGTGGCAGTACGGTATCTCGCGAACGGTTACTCGGCTGGAAGTGCTGCGGTCGCCCTTGGGCTAAGTGTCCGAACAGTAACTCAGTACCTTGCGCTAGCCAGGGCCCGCTTGGGGGCCCGCAATGCTCCACATCTCGTGGCACTTGCTTTCGCCCACGGCTTCGTTCGCAGCGATGACCTGCAATGTGGATCGTTCGCAGGCCGACGTTGGCCGGTGGGTCCGGCATGAGCCGCGCGCCTGAGCTTCCCATCCTCACCGGCCTGCATCCTGTATCTCAGGCTGGGGTCGACTCCGAGCCGCTGCCGGCAGTTTACGGCCGCTGGATCGACGAGTTGATCGGGCCCGTTCCCCGCGAAAGCCGTGCTCAGTGCTCGGAATGTCCAATGTGCGCCACGGGCGGTGTCGCCTCCGAGACCAAGCCATTCCATCCGTCGGCGAAGTGCTGCACGTACGTCCCCGAGCTTCCCAACTACTTGGTCGGTGCCGCCTTGGCGGAGGAGTCCGCACCCAACGGCCAGCTGTCGCTCGAGATCCGAATCCGCCACCAGACCGCGGTCACCCCACTTGGTATCGGCGTCGTTCCTATGCTGCGTCTTGCGTACGAAGCAGTAGCTGACCAGGCATTTGGCGCGTCGGAAGCTCTTCGCTGCCCGCATTATGACGAGAGCGGCGCTGGCTCGTGCGGGATCTGGAAGCATCGCAATGCGGAGTGCGCAACCTGGTTTTGCCGGCACGTTCGGGGGCGGATTGGTGCGGCGCTGTGGGCCGCGCTTCGTGCCTTTCTGAAGGCTGTGGAGGCGGCCCTTAGTTCCTGGGCAGCGCTCGAAGCGGGCCTCCCGACTCGCGAGCTCCTGAGGTGTCTTGCCTACCGCCGTTTGGCTGCGGCTGAGCGCCTCTCGGTCGAGCTCGTTCGTGGGTGGGGCGGGACGAGGTCTGAACTATGGGGGACCCTGGCAGGCCGCGAGAGGGAGTTCTTCGCATCTACCGCGGCGAAGGTCCAGCCGCTGTCTTTGCCTGACGTACTAGCCGTCTGCGGGACGGAAGGGCGTGTGGCCGCGGACGGTGTTCGCCACGCGTTCGCTCAAGCTGCGTGTACCGATCTCCCGTCTCGCCTCAGACCTGCCCCCCACAGGGTGCTGTCGGCCGACGGGCCGGTCGCGACGGTTGCGACGTATGGCCGCTTCGACTCGCTCGGGATCGCGACAGACCTGCTCCACGCCCTTCTTGCACGTGGCCCCCTGGCGTTGGCGGACGCGGCGCGCCTCGCAGGGCGCGGCGACTCGGTTCGGGGCCTCGCCGCCGTCCGGATGCTAGTCGATCATGGAGTGCTGGTTGAGTCGCAGGCGGATACTCGGACGACGCCTGAGGACCGAACTTGATTCATCGGAGGCGCGATGAGAACACCAGCCTTGGGTCGGTACTTCGTCCTTGCCTTGGCCTTGTTTGGGTTGCCGACCGTGGCACCCGCTCAGACCGGGACCACTGGCGTTCGTGGCGTCGTCCGGTCGGGTGAGCGGGCGGTCGAAGGCGCTGAAGTGGGTGTGGTCGATGGCCCGGGCCGCGCAGTGGCGGACCATGAAGGGCGGTATCAACTACTTGGGATTTCGCCTGGCGAGGTCAGGGTGTTCGTGCGGGCGGTGGGCTTCCTCCCGCAATCCACGGCCTTCGTTGTCACCGCTGGCACTATCGTTGAACACGACTTCACCCTGCAGAGTGCGGCGGTGGCCCTTCCGGAGCTTCGGGTCGAGGCCGCATTGGCCAAGCCGGCGAGGCTGGCCCACACCACGCGGTACGACGACTTCTACCGGCGGCGGCGCTCCGGACTGGGGACGTTCCTCACCAGGGAACAGATCGATGCGTCAACGGCGCTGCGGACCTTCGAGCTGCTCCGGGGGGTCCCGGGAATCCAAGTGACATGGAATCCGCCCGGTGTGGCGGGGACGCAGGTCAGGTTTGCTCGATGCTCGACTTTCCCACCGAAGATCGGCATCTGGATCGATGGAGTGAAGCAGCCGTCCGCTTACCAGAGGGAGGGAGGCCGAGCCGCGACGATGCCGGGGTCGCGGCGGGGTGGCGACATGACCAAGGAACTGGAGCTCGTCAGCGAGGTCTGGCGTGAGTGGCTCGAACGGTTAGACGCCGTCTCACCGAGAGCGATCGAGGCGGTCGAGATCTTCCGCGGCGTTGCCCAGATCCCAGCGGAGTTTCTCGACGACAGCTGCGCCGCGATCGTCATTTGGACGCGGGAAGGAGGGAAGGCGTCAAGGTAGTGGACGCCTCAGCCCATCCGCCGCGTCGCGAACACCCCGTTGAGAAAGTGGGTCGCCCGACCCGCGCCGTCCCGCCCCCAGAACGCCACGTCCCACCCGCGATTCCCGCCCATGGCCGGATCGGCCGGCAGGAAGCGATCGTCGCCAAGGGGAATCAGCTCGGTGGCGACCGGCTCGTTCCGAGCGGCCGGCGACGTCGACTGGACCATCAGCTTTCCGTCGACGGCGCTAAAGATCAGGATCGACCCATGGGCCTCGAACCGGCCGACGTACCGTGCCGGATCGAACGACGCCCTGGTGACGGTCTCCGGCGTGGCCTGCTTCGGTTTGGCGATCCCGAACATCTCCGGCAGCACGGCGTCGAAGATCCGATTGGCCAGCGGATAACCCTGGTTCGGCACGTTGGCGATCGTGGCAATGGCCATCCGCTTGGCCGGCGACCAGAGGAGCATCGACGACCCGCCGCTGTTGGTCCCGCTGTGGCCATACAGCTCGACGCCGCCCCACCGCTTCCAATACGGACCGCAGCACCACTTCTCGGCCGTGAGTCGGGCCGGCAGCGTTACTTGGGGCGTATGCATGACTCGGACGGCCGCTGACGACAGGACCCGCGTGCCGTCCGGCGCGACGCCGTCGTCGAGGAACAGCCGACCGAGCCGGGCCAGGGCGCCGGCGCTGCAGCAGAGGG
>CADEGB010000072.1 GCA_902826755.1 uncultured Gemmatimonadota bacterium | reverse complement strand
CGAAGCCGGTGCCCATCGTGAGATAGACCGCCTGTTGGCCAGTCAGTGCCGCCACCGACCCGTTGATGATCTTGAGGCCGATCGTGGCCGCCGGGCAGAACACGATCGGGGTCCGGCTCAGTTCGGCCCGGCTCCGGTAGACGACGTTGGTGGTGGTCGCTCCCGCCGCTGACTGGCGGACGACATACGCATACGCTGCCGTGGGCGAACTGACCGAGAACTGAAAGAGCGCGGTGCCGCTGGTGACGCGAGTCCAAGGACCGGTCCCATCTCGATACGCCACCCAAATGGCATAGGGTGAGCCGCAACCCGAGAAGTCGAGCACCACGTTGCCGGTGCCGGTCACCGCGGTGACAACGACCTGGATCGGAACGGTCCGATCCGCGAGTCCGGTGGCGGTGCCGCGGATCGTGAGCGAGTAGGTGTTCGGTGTCAGCCCAGCCGCGGCGATCGCGGTGAGGGTGACTTGCGACCCGGTGGTGCTGGTCGGGTCGAGGATCACCGTGAGGCCGGCGGGCGCCCCCTCTACGGTGAGCGACACCGACCCCGCAAAGCCGCCCGTCCGGGCGAGCGTGACGATGGCCTGGCCGTTCCCCCCTTGGGAGATCGTCAGCGGCGATCCGGTGACGCCGAGTTGGTACCCGGCCACCGGCGCCGCGGTGACGGTGAGGGAATACGGGCCGGTGGCGTCGGTGACCCCGGCGCCCGAGGCTCGGATGGTCAGGTCGGTTCGGCCGACCGCCGCGGAGGTCGTCACGGCAAAGGTGATCGTGACCGTCGTGGAGGAGCCGCTCGTGGTGGCGCCTGACTGGGTGGCGGTGACGCCGGTCGGGAGATTCTCAACCGCAATCGTGACCGAACCCGTGAAGCTGCCTTGCCGGTTGACCACGGCCGTGATCGAGGCCTGCTGGCCCTGCTGGATGGTTCCGCTCAGGACGCTCAGGGCCAGGGAGATGGCCCCCGTGGGTGGCGGTGGCGGGGGCGGCGGATCGGTCGTCCCGCCTCCGCCGCAACCGGCCAGGGCCAGGGCCGCCAGGAGCTTGAGGCGTCGGCGGGTGGTCGGGCGGGGATCGAACGGCGGTCGGTCCATCGGGCGCTCCGGGGCAGAGGGGGTAGTGCTCCTCCGCCATTCGGAAAAACCACCCCGCAGCCGTCACGGCCGATAGCCGGTCTCCCGTTGGAGGCGGGTCAGCTCCGCCTGGAGGGTCGGCAGCACGGCCTGGCCGGCTGGCGCATCGATCAGATTGGTCATCTCGAACGGATCGGTGGCGAGGTCGTACAGTTCGTCCATCCCCGCGAGTTCGAGGTAGTGGATGTACTTGTACCGTTCGGTCCGGACCGCCTGGTACCCCATGTTCCGGATGCGGGGGAACACCGCGTCGCTGTAGTACTCGATCAGAACCGAGGAGCGCCAGGCGGGCGCGGCGTCCTGGAGCACCGGAACCAGCGATGTCCCATGGCGCTCGACCGAATCGGCAACGCCGGCCAGGGCCAGGATCGTCGAGGCGAGGTCGACTGTCTGGACCATCTGGCCGGGGGTGCCGCCAGCCCGGGCCACCGGCGGATAGCGGATGATCAGCGGGATCCGGATCGTCTCCTCGTAGGCGAGCCGTCGTTCCTCGTTGAGTCGGTGCTCGCCGTAGAAGTAGCCGTGATCACTGGTGACGATGAACAGGGTCCGATCGTACTCGCCGATGGCTTTGAGCGTCGCGACGAGTCGGCCAACGCTCTCGTCGACCGCGAGGAGCATCTCGAGCCGGCTGCGGACGTCCTGGTCCGGGGTTCCGGTGGTCGGACCGAGCGGGGTCACGCCCTCGAGCGGTCGGAGGAGGGCCGGCTTGCCGACGACCGGGTCGGCGGCATTCGGGCGCCGCGGCACCTTGGCGTTGGCGTACCGACCCTGGTGGCGGGGCGCGGGGATGAAGCCCTCGGCCTGACCGGCGACGGCGCCGGTGCTGCCGTCGTCGCGCTGGACCACGTTGGGATGGAGCGCCTTGTGGGCCAGAAACACGAGGAACGGCTGGGTTCGGGATCGCTCGACGAATCCGACGGCGTGATCGGTGAGGAGATCGGTGACGTAGCCCCGTTCCTGGGTTCGGGTGCCGTCGATGTTGAAGGAAGGGTCGATTGCTTCGCCCTGCCCCTTCATGGCCACCCAATGGGTAAAGCCGGGCCGCGGGTTGTCGTCGTTCCCCATGTGCCACTTGCCGAAGAAGCCGGTTTGATACCCGGCCCGGGCCAGCGGGCGGGCAAAGGTCTCGAGGCGGTGGCTGGTGGAGTCGCGGGCCGTGTTGTCGATGATCCCGTTGGCATGGGCGTACTGCCCGGTGAGGATCGCGGCTCGGCTTGGCGAGCACAGCGGGGTCGTGGCAAAGGCGTTGCGGAACCGGACGCCCTCGCGCGCCAGCTGGTCGATGTTGGGGGTCTCGACGAACGGGTGACCCTCGATGCCAAGGTCGTCCCACCGGAGGTCGTCGACGAGGATCAGGACGACGTTAGGCGGATCGATCGGGGCCGGGCGGGGCGAGGCGGCGCAACCGGCAAGTGCCAGCGCGAGGATCCCCCACCGGGGAATGCCACGGGCGGTCATCCTAGTGGCTCCCCGCGCGGCGCGGCATCGTGGGGAGCGTGAGCCGCGACGCGCGCGCGCCACCGCGCAGGATCGCCAGGGTGGGAACTTCGCCGGGTGGAATGAGCGCGAAGTGATCCCGATCCGCCCCCGCGATGGCCACCCGGATCCGGGATCCGGCCCGGAACAGGTGACTCACCGGCAGCAGGTCCACCCAGATCGAGTCGGGGCGGCCCGGCTCGAGGGGGCGGGCGTCGGCCGAGAGTCCGGTCCGATACGGGGTCGGCTGCCGGTAGGGGGCGGCGGCGGCCGGCCGGAGCGCGCGGTGCCGGGCCCGTACGACACCCTCGGTGACGTACCCGACGTGGCCGTCGGGGAAGACCTCCTCGAGATAGACGAGGAGCGCGGCGTCGCTGGTGGTGGCGGAGAGCCAGACGGTGGCCGACGGATGCCCGGTGACCTCGAGATCTCGGGCCAGCGGGGGGCTGTCGTAGGTCAGCAGTTTGCGGTCGGCGTCGACGCGGTCGGGGTATTGGGCCCCGATGCCGCCGAGCAGGGTGTTCCAGCGAGCCCGGTTGCCAGTGCCGGCAGTGGTGTCGACTTGGTACTCGTCGACCCCGGCGGTTCCTCGGGTTGGGGTCAGGGACCGGTCGGCGGCCAGGAACCAGGTTCGCGGCACGATCCCGGCTGGGGGCCAGGTCGGGGCCGTCTTCCATCGCTCCTCGCCCATGGTGTAGTAGCGGACGGCTGGCTGGCGGTCGGCGCCGTTCCGAATCCCCTTCAGGTGGAAGTCGAAGAATTGGAGCAGGTCGGGATTGGGGTCGAAGGACGACGACCGGGCCGTCCGGTCGCGGGGCGTGTAGTAGAACCGCCCGCCGTGCGACCACGGTCCGAGGAGGAGTCGGCTTCCCGGCGTCCTGATCGTGAGAAAGCGTTTGATCGAACTGTAGGGATAGCCCCCGTCCCACCAGCCCGACACGCCGTAGATTGCCGCCTTCGACCCCGCCATCCGGTGCCAGTGCGTGTGGGTGCTGGTGACATCGATCGAGAGGCCGTTGGTTCCGACCGCGTCGCGGGCGTTCATTTTTCCCACGAACCCGTCGACCCGGAAGTTGTCTCGATGCTCGGCCACCGCGGCCCTGAGCAGGACCCCGTCGGGATCCTCGTCCGTCGGGCGGACGCCGAGGGAACCGGGTGGCGACTGGGCCGGGGGAACCTCCTGCCGGTCCATTTGCGAAATGATCATTCCCCAATCGCGGGCGAAGAAACTCAGTTCGAGCCCGCCTGGCGCCGCGATGTCGGCGTAGGTGTCGAACAGCGCGTATAGCGGCGCGATCGCCTTGACCGCAGGGTGCTGGTTAACGAGCAGGAGGTCCGCGGTGGTCCCGACGTATGAAATCCCGAGGGCGCCCACCTTGCCGCTCGACCACGGCTGTTTGACGATCCACTCCACCAGATCCCACCCGTCGCGCACTTCGGCCTCGTCGAACTCGGCCCGTCGGCGACCGAACGAAGCCCCCGAGCCGCGCACGTCGACGATGAGGAAGGCATACCCGCGCTCGACGAACCAGGCCAGACCGCTCGGGACTCGGTCGAGGGAATCTGCGGCCCATTTGTAAGAGCGCTGGTATCGGGTCTGTTCGACCAAGGCGGGGAGCCTGGTGCCCGCGGCGAGGTCGGCCGGCAGGAAGAGGTCGACGGCTAGACGGACGCCGTCGCGCATCGGGACATAGAGTGAGCGCCGGACGGTGCCGTGGTGAGTTGGAGCGGGGGCGGTCGGGTTGGTTCGGGTGGTCCACCAACCGCTGTCGGGGGCCGCTTGAGCGGCGGCCGCCGAGGGGGCGGCCATGAGGGAGACGATCAGGGCGGCGGGGGGCAGTCGACGAATCAGCATCGGTTGTTCGAGTCCGAGGGTTGTCCGGGTCGGGCTCAGGCTGGCGCCTGGCCCGCGGGCCCCGGAGGAGATACCGCCCGCTGCCGAGGCCTCATCCCGCAACGGTCCCGCGCGACTGTCGGGCAACCCAGGAGTAGCTGGCCGCCGCCAGGACCGCGAACATCAGGATCCCGATCCACCTCGCCGCGCCCGCGAACTCCGGCCCCACCAGGCCAAGTGGTGCGGCATCGTTCGTCGCGACGATGAGACCCGCGTTCAGCACGCCAAGCAAGCTCTCTCCCACGATCAACCCCGACGCGAGCAGGACGCCGAACCGGATGGCCATCTCGGCGTTCGGGGTCCTCGCCATGGCGCGATTGTAGAGCCAACCCGCCACCGCGCCGACGATGACCGGCTGGGTCGCGTCCATCGGGAGGTAGATCCCGATCCCGATCGCCAGGGGCGACAACCGAAGCAGTTTGGCCCACCCGAGGAACTCGTCGACGAGAATCGCGCCGACGCCCACCAGCGCCCCGATGCCGATCAGGTTCCAGTCGAGTTCGGCGTTGAGGACGCCGCGCGCCAACGTCGAGATCAGGGCCGCTTGGGGCGCCGGGAGCGGATCGGCCGCGATGGCGGACCGGTTGGGGTCACCCGGGAAGCCGTAGGCCTGATTGAGGAGATCGAGGATCGGCGGAATGACCAGCGAGCCCGCGATGACGCCGACGATCAGGGCGGCCTGCTGCCGCCAGGGTGAGGCGCCGACCAACTGACCGGTCTTGAGATCCTGGAGGTTGTCGTTGGAGATCGTCGCGATCGAAAAGACGATCGACACGCCAAAGAGGGCGAATGCCACCAGGGCGCTGGTGGCGTCGGGCCCGAGCTTCGGTTGCACGAAGACGGCGAGCAGGAGCGCGGCGGCAACGGTGGCGAGAATCCCGATGCCGGAGACCGGGCTGTTGGAGGCGCCGATCAGGCCCGCCATGTAGCCGGCCACCGTCGCGACGAAGGCGCCGATCAGGAGCGTGAAAAAGACGCCGCCGAACACCAGAGGCCATTTGACGGCGGCCAGCGGACTGTCGCCGATGAAGTCGGCCAGCAGCCACCCGATCATCAGGAGACACCCCACGCTGAGCGCGGCGATGAGGCCGAGCGAGAGGTCGCGATCGTTGCTCTCGCCGGTTCGGGCGGCGGAGCCGGCTCGCGCGGTGGCGGCGATTCCGGTGGCCACCGGGCGGACCAGCTTGAGGAGGCTCCAGATCGCGGCCGCGCCGATCGTCCCGGCCCCGATGAAGCGGACCTTGGTTCGCCAGACCGTCTGGGCGATTTCGGCGACGTCACCCGGCAGCCCCGCGCTGAGGATCGGCGTGGCCACGCCCCACGCGATCACCAGACCCGCGAGCATCGCCATCCCGACCGAGATGCCGACCAAATGACCGGCCCCGAAGAGCGCCAGCGAAAATCCAAGCGTGACACCACTGGCGCCCGACCCGACCCGGAAGAACTGAACCAGATTGGCCGCCGCGAGCCCGGTGGCGGTGACGATCTGGGCGCCCGCCGCCACCAGCGCGCCCGCCAGCACGATCAGCGGCCCCCGCTTCCGCTCGATGGCGTTCGGCGACGCTTCATCGCCGGTGGCGCCGACCTTGAGGACCTCGGCGGCCGCCACGCCCTCGGGGTAGGGAAGCGGGGAGTTGACCACCAGGGCGCGGCGGAGCGGGATCGAGAACAACACCCCCAGGATCCCGCCGAGCGCGCAGATCAGGAACGTCGTCACGAACGGGAACCCGCGCCACCAACCCACCATGATGAGGCCAGGCAGCACGAAGATGATCGCCGACAGCGTGCCACCCGCCGAGGCCACGGTCTGAACGATGTTGTTTTCCTTGATCGTTCCGGTCCGGAGGGCCCGCAACACGCCCATCGAGATCACCGCGGCCGGAATCGAGGACGCGATGGTGAGGCCGACCCGGAGGCCGAGATAGACGTTGGCGGCCGTGAAGACCGCCGCGATGAGGGCGCCGAGGACGAGGCCCCGGAGGGTCAGTTCGGATTCAGGTCTGGCCATGGAAACTCGCGCGAGGGATCACGAAGATAACCCGCCAGCCGCCCGGATCCGGTCGAGCGCGGCGCCGTTGACGAACGATCGATGGTGGAACCGCTCGCCCCATCCGACCGGGGTCACGTCCCGGTATTCGTGGAGCGTGTCGGGGCCGTAGCCCGGATGGAGCTGCTTGCGGAGCGAGGCGCGCGCGTTCGGATTCGCTCCCCGCGCCAGCAGCAGATCCGCGGCAGCCGGGTCGGCGGGCCGGTGCCCGTAGTTCATCCAGAACGCCGGCTGCGAGACGACGGTCGCGAACAGCGCCGTGTGTCCGCCGAAGCCGTCGGCATCGACGGCTGCCCGAGCGTCCGCCCCGATGCCCCGATCCAGTAGCCAGCGGGCCATCTCGAGTTCGTCGTAGTCGACGCAGAGGTGGAGCAGCGTGCCGCCGCCGAGCGGGGTGCCGTGAGTGGCGAGCACTTCGTCGTGGCAGCCCAGCTCCGGCGGGTAGATCTCCTCGTGGCTGAAGGTCCGGTCGAGCAGACCCGGATCACGGTGGAGGAGGGCCTCGAGGAGATCGATCCGGCCCCGGTGGACCGCCATGGGCGCGGTGTCGGGAAGCTCGAGACCGTGCGCCACGTACAGTTCGAGGATCCGGTGCTTGGCGACCGGGTTCCGACTGTCGGTCTCGAGGACCACGTCGACCGGCGCGAGCCGACGGCCGTGCTCGTCGCGGACCGCGGCGCCCAACTCGAACAGCAACTCCGTCCCCGTCACGCTCAAGGTATAGGCCGGTCCCGCCAGCGCGCCCTCGGGCACCGGCGGTCGGCCCATCATGTCGTAGAGGAGCCGGACGGTGCCCGCCTGACTTTGGAGTGCCGCCCGATCGGCGGCGGTGGCAAGATCTCGGGCACCGAGTTGGTGGAGTAGTGTGATGATCCGGTCGCGGCCGAGGTTGGCGGCGTACGTGAGCGGCGGGCCCCAGTTGCTGTTGCGGATGACCGTGTTCTCGGTCAGCAGGGTCGGGTTCCGGGTCACGAGCGTGCGGACCGTTTCCGGGTCGTCGCGCCAGATCGCGTCGACCAGCCGGCATGCCTGGACCAGGCGGGGCCAACTCGGCGCCTGGTAGGCGCGGGCCAGCGCCAGCTGGGCGTCGGCGAGGCGAGCGTCAACCGGGTCGGGCGCATCGGGGTGGTTGGCGCGAAACTCCGCGAGGGCCTCGGGATCTCCGACCCGAATGGCGCGCAGCAGATCCTTGGCCTGGTGCTTCAACTGCTCGAGGTCGGGACGGACGGGGAGCCGGCGAACGGGCATGACGAGCCTCCTTGGGTGTCGGCCCGGGGTCCGCTGGCGTCGGGCACAAAGGAGGTTCGTGATCAGTCGGTTGTCCTGCTTTCCAGCACAGGTGGACTCGGTCCTTTCCGCGGACGGGAGGCGGCCTGCGACGCCCGGCAAGACGATATCCGCCGCGAGCGGGCCGGTCAAGAACGCCCCTCCGCGATCGGCCGGTGGGGCCATTCGGCCCTGACCGATCGGTGACTCGAAACGAACCCCCATGGACTTCACGTCGATTTGGCTATCCCTTTGGGTTTGCCGGCCGATAGTTAGGCGCAGCGCCTCCTTCGTTCCGGTGTGGGGGAAACGGTGGCCCACCTCGACAACCCAGCTGGTCCAATGCCCGGTCGCCGGTTGCCCCGCCCGACTCGGGATGCCCTGCTCGCAGTCGCGACCGTGGCGGGCCTCACCGTGCTCGGGACGGCCGTCGTCGAGCATAGCGGCGACCGGCAGGCCGCCCGGGCCGCGTTCCATGCGCACGCCACCCAGGTCGTGTTGTCCCTGGTCACCACGCTCAATCAGGAAATGCAGTCGGTCGAGCAGTTGACGGCGTTCCTCGATGCCACGCGCGGGCAGATCGACGGTGCCCAATTCCGAACGATCGCCAAGGAAATTCGCCGGGCCAATCCCGACCTGGTGGCCGTCGAATGGGTCGAACGAGTCCCGGCGGCCGGGCTCGCCGCCCACCAGGCCGAGGCTGGGCGGAACGAGCCGTATCAGGTGTCGGAGCGTCAAGCCGATGGCTCCCTCGGCCCGGTGGCCGGTCGGGTGGACTATTTCCCGATCCGATACTCGGAGCCCGACTCGGCCGTCGATCGAGTCATCGGGTTCGATCTCGGCTCCGACTCGATTCGGCGCGCGGTGCTGACGCGGTCGGCCGCCACGGGCGAGATCGCGGCGTCCGGCGCCATCCGCCTGATCCCGAGCGGCACCGTGGGCGCCATCATCGCGCATCCCGTGTTCAGTCCGCCGAATCGTTCCCCGATCGGATTTGCCGTCGAAGTCCTCCGGTTCGAGAGCTTGGTGGGCCGGGCGGCCGGCGTTGATTCCGGCGCCCGGCTCCGCGTGGCGATCGAGTCCGGGTCGGGGCCGACCGCCACGACGCACGGTACGCCATCGCTGGTGCACGAGGCCTCGCTGCCGGTTGGCGGGACCAGTTGGGCGGTCACGATCACCCCGAGCGGCGACGCCTACCCGATCGACCCCCGATTGTCGGCCACCGGGTGGTTTGCGTTGATCTTTGGCCTGGCCACCTCGCTCGGCGCCGGCGTGTTCGTGTTCTGGCAGGTCCGATCCAGGGCGACGATCGCGGCCGCCAGGAGTGAGTTGCAGCGGGCCAACACCGAACTCGAGGCCGCGTTCGATGCGTTGCCCGATCTCTACTTCCGGCTCGATCCCGAGGGCCGATTCCTGGGTTTTCGGCAGGGCCGGTCGGGACCGGCTCTGTTCAGGCCGCCCAGTGAGTTCGTCGATCGCCTGATGGATGAGGTCTTGCCGCCGGAGGTGGTGACCCTGGCGCGGGAGGCCATGGCCCGGATTCGGGAGACGGGCCAGCCAGCCGCCATCGAGTACTCTCTTCCGATCGAGGGCGTGGCGCATTGGTACGAAACCCGGCTGTTTGCCGGAACCGACGGCGAGTTTCTGCTGTTCGTGCGCGACGTGACCGACCGGCGCGAGCGGGAAATGGAGCTGGCCTCCAGCGAAGAGCGATTCCGGGAGCTCGCCGAGTCCGCCGACGGTGTGTTCTGGCTCGCTGACGTCGCCACCCGGGACGTCCCGTACCTGAGCAGCCGGTTCGAGGTGGTCTTCGGCCTTCCACTGGTAGAACCCAGCCGGCGGCTCGAGGCGTGGGCCGCGGCCATTCATCCCGACGATCGGGATCGGGTGGTCCGGGCCATGGCGGCCTGTCTCAATGGGGTCACCGACGAATTTGACCTCGACTACCGGATCCGCCGTTCGGACGGCACGATCCGGTGGATCAACGACCGAGCCCGCCGGATTAGCATGACGGAGGGGACCCGGCTCCTCGGGTTTGCCCGCGATGTCACCGACCGACGGCTTGCCGAGGAGTCCCGCGCGGCGCTCGAGACGCAGCTCCGCAATCTCCAGAAAATGGAGGCGATCGGGACGCTGGCTGGCGGCATTGCCCACGATTTCAACAACATCCTTGGCGCCATTCTCGGCTATGCCTCGCTCCTCGAGTTGCAGCTCGACGGCCAGGAACGGGCTCGCTCCGACCTGAGCCAGATCCTCACGGCCAGCGGCCGGGCCAAGGCGCTGGTGCAGCAGATCCTGACCTTCAGCCAGCAACGGGAACAGGCCCGGTCGCCGATCCGGCTCCAGTCGATCGTCAAGGAAGCCCTGGCACTCCTGCGGGCCGGGCTGCCTTCGACGGTGACCATCGAATCCCGGATCGAGGGCGCTCCCGGCGAAGTGATGGCCGACGGGACCCAGGTCCACCAGGTCGTAATAAATCTCGTTACCAACGCCGCTGACGCGATCGGCGTGGCGCCCGGCACCATCCTGGTGCACTACCACCGGGTCACGGTCACCACGCCGATCGCCACCGTCCTCGGTGACGTGACGCCGGGCGACTACGCTTGCCTGACGGTCCGCGACGACGGTCCGGGGATGACCCCCGACACGATCGAGCGGATCTTCGAGCCCTTCTTCACCACCAAGGCTCCGGGCAAGGGGACCGGGCTCGGCCTGGCCGTGGTTCATGGGATCGTCCGGGCCCACGATGGCGCCATCGAGGTGGTCTCCGCCCCGGGCAGCGGTACGACGATTCGGGTCTACCTGCCGCTCACCGCGTTACCGCCGGCGGTCGAGCCTGGCGGGGTGACCTTCGAGGAGGCTCGAGGTGCCGGCCAAAACGTCCTGATCGTCGACGATGAAGCGCCGCTGGCGATGTTCTGCCGCAAGGTGCTCGAGGGGAACGGCTATCGGGCCGCCGCCTACGTCCAGCCGGAGGCGGCGTTAGCGGCCTTCCAGCGGGAGCCGGCCGACGTCGACCTCGCGCTGCTCGACCTCACGATGCCCCAGATGACCGGGGTAACCCTGGCGCGCCGGCTCCACGCCATCCGGCCGGACCTGCCCGTCATTTTGATGACGGGCTATGCCTCCACCTTGACGGACGCCACCGTGCAGGAACTCGGTGTCGACCGACTGCTCCTCAAACCGCTCGATCTGAAGACCCTCGTCACGGCCGTGGCGGATGTCCTCGCCGCCGGGAAGGCTGGGTAGCACATGGCGACCATTTTGATCGTCGAAGACGATCCCTTGATGAATGGGTTCCTCTGTCGGGCCGCGGAGCAGGCGGGTCATCGGGTCATCTCGACCGTCAACGGCCGGGAAGCGATAGCGGTCGTCGGTGATCAGGATCTCGATCTGATCGTGCTTGACCTGGTGATGCCGGAAGTCGACGGGATCGAGACGTTGCGCACGATCCGAGAGGCCCGGGGCGCCTTCAAGATCCTGGCGATTTCCGGCGGCGGTCGGGTCGGGGCCGAGAACTACCTCGTGGTGGCCCGGATGCTCGGCGCCGACCGGACCCTGGCCAAACCGTTCTCGGCTCCCGATTTTCTCCGGGAAGTCGACGAGTTGCTGACCGGGCCGCGCTGACGGTCGAATCCCGTACCCGGCGCGGCCCGCGGATCGATTAGCTTGCCCGCGGGAACCGGGACCGGATCGAAAGGGCGCGGCGATGAATGGCTGGTATTGGGCGCTCGGGGGCGTGCTGCTGATCGGCCTGGCGCTGGTGCCGCTCGGCCTGCCGGGTCTCTGGCTGATGTTGGCCGCCGGCGTTGGGTACAAACTGCTGGTGTCCGCCACCGGACTTTCCTGGCTCGCGATCGCCATCGTCGGCGGGCTGGCCGTCGTGGCCGAAGTCCTCGAGTTCACCCTCTCGGTCAAATACACCCGAAAATTCGGCGGCTCGCGGCGGGCGGGCTGGGGCGCTCTGATCGGTGGCCTGATCGGCGCCATCATGGGGGTGCCGGTGCCGATCGTCGGGTCGGTCATCGGGGCCTTTGCCGGGTCGTTTCTCGGCGCCTTGGTCGCGGAGTACTCGCTGGCCCGCGACGGCCGGGTGGCCGGCCGGTCCGCCTGGGGCGCGTTGCTCGGGCGGGTTGCCGCCACCGCGGTCAAGACGGCGTTAGGCGCCGCGATCGCCACGATTCTCCTGGTCGGAGCCTGGCCCCGGTAGCGAGTTCCTCGACCTAGCGCGGACGGCGTGACGGGTGGCCCGTCAGGATCGGCGCTACGCTAGCGGTCGGCGATTTCCGTGTGCTTAACGGTAGTAACGACAACGATTTGCCGCGCTGCTTACGGGTCGTGGACGAGGACGACTTTGCCGGTGACCCGGCGGGCGTGAAGATAGTGATGCGCCGCGACGGCGCCGGCCCGGTCGAGGGGAAAGGTCCGGTCGAGCACCGGCGCCAGGTCGCCGGCTTCGATGGCGCCGTACACCTCGGCCAGTGCCGGGCGGAGGAGATGCTCGCGCGCTCCCAAATGGAGCAGGTGAATGCCCGAAACGCCGACATTCGGCTCGATCAAGTCGAGCGGGTGAATCCGGCCCGTCCGAAGCCAGGCCGCGATGATCGATGGCCAGTGTTTCCGCCGGGCCGGCATGGCGTCGCTCATGCCGTAGAACACGAGCCGGCCGAGGGGCGCGAGCAGCGAACGGCAGACCGGGGTGGCTCGGCCCCCGATGGCGTCGAGGGCCACGTCGACTCCGCGTGGGCCGACCACCCCCTCGACCCCAGCGCCCCAGTCCCCGCCGGAATCGACGCAAGCCTCGGCGCCGAGTCGGTCGACGACGAACCGCCGCTTGGCCTCCGACCCCGCGGTGCCGATGACTCGGAGGCCCTTCCAGCGGGAAAGCAGGACAGCGGCCGAGCCAACCCCGCCGGCGGCGTTCAGGATCAGGGCCGTTTCGCCGGCGCGGACGCGGGCGGATTCGAACAAGGCCACCCAGGCGGTCAGGAATGCGACGGGAACCGCGGCCGCCTCCGCGAACGACAGGGTCTCCGGACAACGGAACAGATTGGCGACCGGGACGATCAGGTCGCGGGCGTACCCACCGTATCGAATCAGGGCCACCGCGCGGTCGCCGGCGCTCCACGGACCGGCGTCGGGCCCAACCCGCCGAATGATCCCGACCGCTTCGAATCCGGGGCTGTACGGCATCGGTGGCACCGTAGCGTACAGCCCCGAACGCATCAGCAGATCGGCGAAATTGACCCCGGTGGCCGCCACCTCGAGATGCACCTGGCCTGGGCCGGGGTCGGGGAGGGCCACGGCCCGCTCGATGAGAACTTCTGGCGGGCCGTGGCGTGTTATCAGGATGGCGTTCGTGGTCGTTGGCACTCGAACAAGGTCGAAACGGCAGGATCGGAACGCAAGCCGGGAGGGGATGTCCATTCCGGCGCGGTTTCGACGCCACTATCATCGAGCACCACGGCGGCATCCTCAGCCGTCGCCCTCGCCGTCCTTACCCATAGCCCGGAGGTCGTCGTGCGCATGTCCTCGATCGTGCGGTCCCTATTGGTCCTCGCGCTGGTCCTGTCGGTTGGTGGCTGCAAGAAGAAGTCGCCCACGGAAAACACCAACGCGGACCAGGCCGTTTCGCGATAAACGCCGGCGCCCGCCGGCGGGAGATCGGCCGCGGTTCGAGCCGACCCGCCGGCGGGTGTTCGGTCGTCCCGTCGGCCCCGTCTTGCCAACTTCCCGCGACCGGGCCAACATCCTGTCGGCGTCATTCTCCCGTTCTTGCCCAACAAATCGACAGGTAACTGAATGTCTCGGACCACAGTATTCGTGGCGGTGGGGCTTTTGGCCTTCATGCCCGTGGCGGCGGCTGGTCAATCCTCGATCGACACCACGGCCTTCGGCGCCCTTTCCTGGCGCAATATCGGCCCCCAACGCGGGGGCCGATCGGTCGCGGCGGCGGGCTCGGTGGCCCGGCCTCAGGAGTATTGGATGGGGACCACCGGCGGTGGGGTCTTCAAGACCACCGACGGGGGCGACACCTGGGTCCCGATGAGCGACCGGTACTTCGGCGGCACCATCGGGGCGATCGCGGTGGCCGAATCGAACCCCGACATCGTGTACGTCGGCGGCGGTGAGTACCCGATCCGCGGCAACACCTCCCATGGTGACGGCGTCTACAAGACCACCGACGGCGGCCGCACCTGGCGCTACCTCGGTCTGGTGGAGACGCGCCACATCGCCAAGATCAAGCTCCATCCCCGGAACCCCGACATCGTCTACGTCGCGGCCCTGGGCCCGGTCTTCGGGCAAAGTCCGCACCGGGGCGTCTACAAGTCGGTCGACGGCGGCCGGACCTGGAACAAGATCCTCAGCCGACCCGGCAACGACTCGACCGGCGCCGTCGAGCTGGTCATGGATCCGAGCGATCCGAACACCCTCTACGCCGGCCTCTGGGAGGCGTACCGGAAGCCGTGGCTCCTCAACAGCGGCGGCCCCGGCAGCGGGATCTTCAAGACGACCGACGGCGGCAAGACCTGGAAGGAGATCACCCGCAATCCCGGGTTGCCCAAGGGCCTGATCGGGAACATCGGGATCACGGTGTCGCCGGCCAACCCGAAGCGGGTCTGGGCGCTGGTGGAAGCGGAGGAAGGCGGCGTCTACCGCTCCGACGACGGTGGCGACACCTGGGAGCGGACCAACGACGAGCGGAAGCTTCGCCAGCGGGCCTGGTACTACACCCGGCTCTTTGCCGACCCGAAGGACGAGAACGGGGTCTACGTCCTCAACGTCGAGTTCTTCAAGTCGACCGACGGAGGCAAGACCTTCCCGCGGCCGATCGATACCCATCACGGTGACTACCACGATCTTTGGATCGCGCCGAACGACCCGATGCGAATGGTCGTGGCCGATGACGGCGGCGCCGAGGTGACGACCAACGGCGGGCGGAGCTGGACGGACGTCGATTTCCCCACGGCCCACTTCTATCACACCACCCCCACCCACCCCTTC